>NZ_JAUYAN010000032.1 GCF_030693485.1 Bradyrhizobium sp.
AACAGCAGGCAGAATTCCTCGCCGCCGTAGCGTCCGGCAAAACCCATGGTTTCGGCGGCGACGGCGGCCAGCGTGGCGCCGAGCCGGGTCAGGCAGGCGTCACCTTCGGGGTGGCCATAGGTATCGTTGAACAGCTTGAAGTGATCGACGTCGATCATCAGCAAGGACAGCTCGCTGTCATATTGCTGGGCCTTCATCCATTCGAAGTCGAGACGGCTCTGGAAACCGCGCCGGTTGGCAAGGCCCGTCAGCATGTCGATCGACGCCATCACGGTGAGCCGGTCATTGTTGGCGAGCAGTTCGCGCTCGCGCTTGCCGAGCTGCTCCGCCATCGCATTGAAGGCCCGGGCCAGCGGGATGAATTCGGCCGGCAGCGATTTACGCTTGGCGCGCACCGACCATTCGCCCTGGCCGAACCGCTTCGCCATCATCGCCATCGTTTCGATCGGCTGGATGATCAGCTTCTGGGCGGCGACCAGCGCGCCGAGCAGCACGAACAGGCAGACAAAGGCGAGTTGCAGATAGGCGTTGCGAATCTCGCCATTGATCGCCTCGGATACCTTGGCCTCGTCGATGCTGATGACGAGGCGCGATTGCGTGCCGGCGATGCGCGCAGAGGTGACCATGCGCTTGGAGCCATCGACGGCCGTGAATGAAAGCGATCCTTGCGGCTGGTTCGAACCGGGCGCCTTGTCGGCGATCGACGACAGCAGCGGCACGTTATCCAGGGGCCGGCCGATCATGCCGGCGCGATCCGCCGGCGCCGCCAGCACGGTTCCGGCACTGTCGACCAGTGCTGCGGTAACGCCGGGCCGGTTGCCGAGATTGCTCATGATCTTCGACATCCAGTCGAGATTGACGCCGGCCAGCACCACGGCGTCGACGTCAGGGTTGATGGCGGATACCGGATACGCCGCCATCACGATCGGCGTGTTGGTGGGTCTGGCGAGGATGTAATCGCTGAAAACGAAGTCGCGGCTCTCGCGCGCCTTGATGAGATAGGGACGGTCGCTGAGATCGAGCCCGACATACTGGTCGTTGGTCGCGCACTGGATGCGTCCATCGCCGCCGACGATCATCAGGCTGCGGATCCAGGGCAGACTGGCGGGCAGGCTGGCGCGCATGACGTCGCAGCTGCCGCCGACGTCGACGAAACCGCGGATATAGGCCGCGGATTTCAGTACCGTCTCGACCGACGAAATCACCTCGCGCTGCATGTCGGCGCTGCGCTTGGCAAGGCTGACGAATTCAGCCGAGGCCAGCGCGAGCTGCTTGGCCCGCGTGTCCTCCAGCGAACGGACGCGCTCCAGCATCAGCGGCGTCACCAGGATCAGGGCCAGCAGCGCCAGCCGCGCGCGGATTCCCAGAACCTTCTTGAGTTTGACTCTTTTGCGGTTGAAACTGACGCGTGACATCTTAGTCCCCTGACCCCGGATGCAGGGTATAGGGAAGGGTTCAAGAAGCCCTTCTGGAACTCGGTAAAATTCGAACCAACCCGTAAATCCAACATCGACGGATGACATGGCGCCGCAAAATCCCCAGCCGATAACAGCGCATTTACCAAACGGGCTTGCTGCCGTGGAGCACGAAGTCGCCCGCGCCTGCGAGGACGCGCGCCGCGAGCGCAATTCAGTAACGCTGATCGCGGTGTCCAAGACGTTCGATGCCGATGCGATTACGCCCGTGATCGAAGCCGGAGCGCGCGTTTTCGGCGAGAATCGCGTGCAGGAGGCCAAGGCGAAGTGGCCAGGGTTACTATCGGCTTACCCCGGCATCGCGCTGCACCTGATCGGGCCGCTGCAATCCAACAAGGCCAGGGAAGCCGTGGCGCTGTTCGACGCGATCCATTCGGTCGACCGTCCGAGCATTTGCGAAGCGTTAGCCAAGGAAATCGATTCCCAGAAACGCCGGCCTGAATTGTTCGTCCAGCTCAATACCGGCGAGGAGCCGCAGAAGGCGGGCGTCGCCCCCGGTGACGCCGATGCCTTCATTGCCGCCTGTCGGGAGAAGTATGGCCTGTCGATTTCCGGCCTGATGTGCATTCCACCCGTCAACGAGGCCCCGGCGCCGCATTTCGCGCTGACCGCCAAGATCGCCGCGCGCAACGGGCTGACGAAGCTCTCGATGGGCATGAGCGCCGATTTTGCCATCGCGATCCAGTTCGGCGCCACCCATGTGCGGATCGGCTCGGCGATTTTCGGGACGCGGTAGGATTGTCGTCCCTGCGAACGCAGGGACCCATCGAGTGTGAATGTTGCCTACGCGAACCTCACCGACACTTTCCCGATCACGCCAAAATCGGCATCGAACAAATCGCCCGATTGAATCGGCAATGGCGGGTGACAGGTGCCGGTGGTCACGATCTCGCCGGCGCGAAGCGTCAGGCCAAGCTCACGCAGTTCGTTGGCGAGCCATGTCAGCGCGATCAGGGGATCGCCGAGCACGTTCTTGCCGTGACCGATATATTGCTGGCCGCGCAATTTGATGACCGGCCTATGCTCGACCAGATCGAGCGCGCGCCAGTTCGATTCGGTCGGCGCACCGAGCACGAACAGGTGCGCGCAGGCATTGTCCGCGATGATCTGCTCGGCGCCGGCGCCGACAAAATCCGAAAAGCGCGAATCCGGAATCTCGATCGCCGGATGCAGCGTATCGACGGCATCGAGCACCTCCGGCACGGAGTAGGGCGCGTCGCGCGGCGGCAAGTCGATCCGCATGCGAAAGGCGAATTCCGGCTCGGCGACGCGCATTTCATTGCCGGCCATCGAGGCCGTGCCGCCATCTGCGATCACGGTCTCGGACAGGATGCGTCCGGCCATCGGGCCGCCGACATTGATGTGCTTTTGCCCGGCCTCGCTGGTGGCTGCGATCTTCCAGCCGAACAGCTTGCCGCCGGAGGTGGTTTCGATCGCAGCCTGGATCGCATAGGCATCGACGCGGTCGCGCGGCCGCAGCGAGGTTTCGAGTCCTCCGAGCTTGGTGCCGGCGCGCCAGTGCCGGTGCAGGATCCGTGACGCCGCCGCTGTCTGGTTCTGGTCGAGCATTGTTTGTTTTCCGTAGGGGGCTGAACTTACTCAATCACGATCTTCGTCTCAGGTCCGATCCGCTGCAGCAACCGCAGCATCGCCGATTTCGTCATCGAGACGCATCCGGCGGTCGGTCCGAAATTGTCGCGCGCCAGATGCAGGAAGACCGCGCTGCCGCGGTGGGCTATTCGGGGCTCGGTGTTGTGATCGATCTCGACGATGAAATCATAGAGGTGGTCGTCGCGCCTGAGCCGGTCGCCGCCCTGCCCGGCCTCGCGCCGCACCGGCTGGTTGTAATGGCGGTCGCCCGGGTCTTCGCACCAGGCGTCCTCGGGCCGGATGGCGCGAACCGGCAGGAAAGTGCGCGGCCGGGCGTGGCGGTCGGCCCGCCACCACACTTGCCGGGGCCGGAACGTGCCCCGGGGGGTGCCGCCGTCGCCCTCGCGCTTGTTGGCCAGAATGCCGCCGCGCCCCAGCGCGACCGGGAATGTCTGCCCGCCGGCGGTCAGCCAGCCCCGGCGCGGATCGCCGGCGGCGGCGCGAACGAGGATCGCGGAAACCGGCCGATCACGTGGACTTGTCTGATAAGTGATTGAAATATTGGACTTTCCCATGCGATTCGCGGAATCCCGGTTGCTACATTGACGGCAAATGTTCTATTTCACGCCGACTCCCGACATTCATCCTAAAGCCATCCAAATCTGGAGTAGAATGGGTTTCGGCTTGTGAATCTGTAACAGCCCCTTACCTCAGTACGAACCTAGCCTGACGAGACCAGAGTCGGTTGCCCCGCCGCACGCCCCAAGAGGATTGTACCAATGGCCACTGCCCGCAAGATCCTGATCGTGGATGACGATACCGATCTGCGCGATACGCTGGTGGAGCAATTGTCGCTGCACGACGAGTTCGAGGCCTCCGCGGTCGATACCGGCGCCAAGGGCGCCAGCGCCGCCAAGGCCAATTCTCCCGATCTCGTGCTGATGGATGTCGGGCTGCCGGACACCGATGGCCGCGAAGTGGTGCGCAGCCTGCGCAAGGGCGGTTTCAAGGCTCCCATCATCATGCTCACCGGGCACGATACCGATTCGGACACTATTTTGGGGCTGGAATCCGGCGCCAACGATTATGTCGCCAAGCCGTTTCGATTTGCGGTGCTGCTGGCGCGAATCCGGGCCCAGCTGCGCCAGCATGAAGCCAGCGAAGACGCGGTGTTTTCGGTCGGCCCCTACTCCTTCCGGCCCGGCTCCAAGATGCTGACCGGCGCCAATGCCCGGAAAGTCCGCCTGACCGAGAAGGAAACCGCGATCCTCCGGTTCCTGTACCGCGCCGGCCAGTTGCCGGTCTCGCGCGAGACGCTGCTGCAGGAAGTCTGGGGCTACAATTCGGGCGTCACCACCCACACCCTGGAAACCCACATTTACCGGCTGCGTCAGAAGATCGAGAAAGAAGCGGCCAATCCCGAAATACTGGTGACGGAAGCCGGTGGCTACAAGCTGGTGCCGTGATACGATTCGACCAACGATTCGTATTCATCCGCGCATCCCGATCACCGGTTCTGCATGTCGATCGAAGATGATGTAGCGCTACTCGAGCGCGTCCCCACCCTTCGCCTGCTGGGGGCGACCGCGCTGCGCATGCTCGCGATCGGCTCCGAGCAGCGCAATTTCGCGCGCGGCGAAATCCTCTTCAACGAGGGCGACGACGCCGATGCCGGTTTCATCGTTCAACGCGGCGCGTTCCGGGTCGAGGACGGCGGCGGTGCCGAAGTCATCGCGGGTCCGGGCGCCCTGCTCGGCGAACTCGCGCTTGTGGTGGCGATGAAGCGGCCGTCGACCGCGACCGCGCTGGAAAACTCCTCCGTGATCCGGATCGCGCGCAGCCTGTTCCAGCGCGTGCTGGAAAGCGATCCCGCCGCGGCGCGCCGGCTGCGCGACGAATTCGCCACCCGCACCAGCCAGCTTGCCAGCGACATCCTGATGGCGGGCGCCAAGCTGAGCATTTAGGGCGCTGTCGTCCCTGCGAACGCAGGGACCCATAGCCACCGGCGCGCGTGGTACGACAAGTCGCCGAACAGCACCTTGGATCGATAGATCACGCGGTATGGGTCCCTGCGTTCGCAGGGACGACGATGGCGCTACACCTCCAGCGTCACCGTCACCGGCACGTGGTCGGATGGCCGCTCCCAGCCGCGCGCATCGTGGGTGATCCGGAAATCGCTGACGCCGTCCTTCAGCGCGCGCGATACCCAGATGTGGTCGAGCCTGCGGCCGCGATCGGCCAGCCTCCAGTCGGCGGCGCGGTAGCTCCACCAGGTGTAGACCTTCTCCGACAGCGGGATGCGCTCGCGCGCGACGTCGAACCATTCGCCGTGAGCCTGGGCGGCCAGCAGCTTCTCGGTTTCGATCGGGGTGTGCGACACCACCTTCAGGAGTTGCCTGTGCGACCACACGTCGTTCTCGTGCGGCGCCACGTTGAGATCGCCGACCAGGATATGCCGGTCCTCGCCGCGCGGATGCAGCGGCTCGCACGCCTTCATCTCGTCGAGAAACCGCAGCTTGTGCTCGAATTTCGGGTTGAGCGCGGGATCGGGAATATCGCCGCCTGCCGGCACGTAGAAATTATGCAGCACCAGCGGCTTGGCGAGTTGCGCCTTCTCGCCGAAGGCAACCGAGATGTGCCGCGAATCGAGCTTGTCGCAGAAGGTGCGGATGTCCGTGCTCTCGAACGGCAGCTTCGAGACCACGGCGACACCGTGATAGCCCTTCTGCCCGTTCAGCGCGACATGCTCATAGCCGAGCCGCTTGAAGCGCTTCAGCGGGAAGGCGTCGTCGATGCACTTGGTCTCC
>NZ_JAUYAN010000039.1 GCF_030693485.1 Bradyrhizobium sp.
GCCAAGCCAACAGACCGGGGAACGGACGGGGTCAAGGCCGTCAGCCGCCGAAGGCGGGGGCGCGCTTCGCGCCAGCCTTGAGGCCGGCCGATCACCGGTCTACTTCAGCACAGTTGCTCTGAGTGCAGGGCTGTCCCGGGAATGATTCACTATGACGCAGCGCATGCCCGGCAAATCCAGCGTGAACCGGATACTTTCAGGTTGTCGAGACTCAGAAAGGGCCGGGCATGCAATACGTGAATAGCATCTTTGGGAATCTCCTTAAACCGATCGACCGGCGGGAATTCCGAAATGTCGTTGAGCGGCATAATGGCAATGCCTATGACAAATCGTTCAAAAGCTGGGATCATCTGGTAACGATGGTCGGCGCCCAATTAAGCTGCGCCGCGAGCCTGCGCGCTGTCGAAGCCACATCAAAGGCCAATGCCCATCAGCAATATCATTTGGGCGTCGGCAATGCTGCTCGTTCGACGCTGTCGCGGGCTAATGCACGGCGTCCGGTTGGCGTTTTTTCAGACACCTTCGCCATGCTGGCCAGAAAGGCTGATCGACACACCCGGGTAGAAGGGGCCGAGATGGTTCGGCTGATCGATTCGAGCCCGGTACCGTTGGGCAAGATGTGCAAGTGGGCAGAATGGAACGGTCGTATTCGCGGCATGAAGATGCACGTCGTTTATCATCCGGGCAACGATGTCCCCGCTTGCGTCGAGATTACGTCCGCGACCGTCAACGACGTTGAGATCGGCCGTCAAACCGAACCCGAAGCCGGGGCGACCTACGTTTTCGACAAGGCCTATTGTAACTTTGGCTGGTGGAAAAAGATCAGCACCGCCGGGGCCTTCTTCGTCACGCGTGTCAAGGTAAGCACGCGCTTGCGCAAGACAAGGTCTTGCTACGTTCGCAAGAAAATTGGAGACGGCTTCAGAATCATCGATGATGCTGAAGTCATGCTCGCCAGCACGGGCAACTCCAGACTGCCGATCCCGTTGCGACGCATCAAGGTCAGGCGTGACGAAGGTGGGATAATCACACTCATCACCAACGATCTCAAACGCACAGCAGTCCAGATTGCGGCCCTCTACAAGAGCCGCTGGCAGATCGAACTCCTGTTCCGCTGGATCAAGCAGCATCTCAATCTCAAAAAGTTCATGGGCAAGAACGATAATGCCATTCGCCTGCAAATCATCGCCGCGATGATCGCCTATCTGCTTCTGCGCCTCGCGCGCCAGCTGAATTCGTTGCGGATGCTGCCGCTGCGCTTCGCCGAACTCGTCTGCCAACGCTTGTTCATGAGAAAACCGGTCGCAGAAATCGGCACCCCGCCACCAGTCAACCCGAGCAGGCGGAAACCAGAATTCTCTCCCGATCAGCTAGGGTTCGCCTATGCGTGATTTTTCCCGGGACAGCCCTGCTCTGAGTGGGACGGGATGGCGAAACATATAGCCTGATTTTTAGTTCCGATAAACAGAATTATTTTTTCGAGAGGGGCTTGACACACATTCCGATAAACCGAAGTGATTTGCCCGTCGGATAGTCACACAACTGTCACACAATGCGGCTCGCCGGGCCGGCAGCCTGTCGTCGGGGGAGCCAGCGGTTTGCGCGAAAGCGCCGCCCGCCAGCGCTGCGAAATCGTCATTGCGAGCGCAGCGACGCAATCCCTGTCGAGCGTAAGGAAAGATGGATTGCTTCGCTGCGAATGACGGCCGTGGCGATCAAAGCGTCTCTTGCTTGTGCCCGCATTGCTTGCAGGCGAACTTGACCCGGGTCGCGCCCTTTTCCGCCGAGATACGGTTTGGCGCGCCGCATTTGCCGCAGGTGGTTTCGATGCGGGTATTGCCCTGCTTTACCACCAGCGCCTTGCGCTCCATGGTTTCGCGGATCAGGCGCTCGGCCTCCTCGCGCATCGCCTGCTTGTCCATCCGCCTGTCCTGTCACATCCGCCACAGCAGCCTTACCGCAACCGCCTCGCTTTTGCGAGACGGGACGGCATAAAGTCGCGGCTCGAACCGCGGGCATCATCCGTGCCTCACACCGTCAGCACCGTCGAGCCCGTGGTCTTGCGCGCGGCGAGATCGGCGTGGGCCCTGGCGGCGTCCTTCAGCGGGTAGGTCTGGTGCACCTCGATCTTGACCGCGCCTGACTTCACCACGTCGAACAGTTCGTTCGCCATCGCCACGAGATTTTCGCGCTTGGCGGCGTAGGTGAACAGCGTGGGACGGGTGACGAACAGCGATCCCTTCGCGGCCAGCAGGCCGAGATTGAGCGGTTCGACGGCGCCGGAGGACGCGCCGAACAGAGCTGCGACGCCGAGCGGGGCCAGGCAGTCGAGCGATTTCAAAAACGTGTCCTTGCCGACGGAGTCATAGACCACCGGCACCTTCTTGCCGCCGGTGATTTCGTCGACGCGCTTCACAAAATCCTCTCGTGTATAGACGATGGTGTGGGCGCAGCCATGGGACTGGGCAAGCTTGGCCTTTTCGTCGCTGCCGACGGTGCCGATCACGGTGGCGCCGAGATGTTTGGCCCATTGGCTGAGGATGGTGCCGACCCCGCCGGCGGCGGCATGCAGCAGAATGGTGTCGCCGGATTTGACCCGGTAGGTCTGGCGGATCAGGTACTGCGTGGTCAAACCCTTCAGCATCATCGCCGCGGCGGTCTGGTCGTCGATGCCATCGGGCAGTTTCAACAGCCGATCGGCCGGGATCAGCCGCGCCTCGGAGTAGGCGCCGAGCGGCGACGCGCCATAGGCGACGCGGTCGCCGGGCTTCAGATCGGTGACGCCGGGGCCGACTTCCTCGACCACGCCGGCGCCCTCGCTGCCGAGCCCGCTCGGCAGTTGCACGGGATAGACCCCCGAGCGGTTATAGATGTCGACGAAGTTGAGGCCGACCGCGGTGTGGCGGATGCGCGCCTCGCCGGCACCGGGCTTGCCGACCTCGACTTCTTCCCAAACAAGGACTTCGGGACCGCCGGCTTTGTGAAAACGGATGGCATGCGTCATGGATGGGCTCCTTGGGGGTGGGATGAAAAAGAGTGAGGAAATGGTGCGGGCGGTTCAGGTCTCGATAATGACGTAACTGTCCTCGATATGGACAGGGAAGGTCTCGGCGACGTATGGACCCTTTGCGAGCGTCTCGCCATCCTCGATCACGACGGGATAGGTGCGGACCTTGACCCGCTTCGGATCGAACCAGGACTGGCCGTTGCGCATGTCGAATTCCCAGCCGTGCCAGGCGCAGCGCAGGAGTTCGCCGACCCGCGAGCGCTGATAGACCCCGGGCTCCGGCGAGGTCAACCTGGCGACGCAGGCGGCCTTGTCGAGCGGCGCGCCGGCATGCGGGCAGCGGTTGAGCAGCGCGAAGAACTCGCCGTTGACATGGAACACGACGACGTCGCGGCCGGCGATATCGACCACCTTGTTGCCGCCGGGCGGGATCTCACTGGTGCGGGCGACGATGTGACGGGGCATACGGGTACCTTGGAAACACAAATCGGTATCGCGGCCCATCCTTCGAGACGGCCACTCCGTGGCCTCCTCAGGATGAGGGTTGACGTGCTGAAACATAGCAAACCTCATGCTGAGGAGCGAGCAGCGCGAGCGTCTCGAAGCATGGGCAGCAAGCACCTCACGATCCAATCACAGCCTGTAAACGGCGCGGGCATTGCTGTTGAAGATTTTGCCGCGCTCGGCCTCCGTCAGCGGCGTCTTGAAGGCATAGCGCGGGTCGTCGAAGTCCCAATGCGGATAATCCGACGAGAACAGCAGGCGGTCGACGCCGACCCATTCGATCAGCGAGCGCAGATGCTTCGCCTCGTCGGGCTCGTCGATCGGCTGGGTGGTGAACCAGAAATGCTCCCTGACGTATTCCGAGGGCCGGCGCTTCAAGTGCGGCACCTCGCTGCGGAACTTTTCAAAGTGCTGGTCCATCCGCCACATCGTCGAGGGGATCCAGCCGAAACCGCCTTCGATGAAAACGATTTTGAGTTTCGGGAAACGTTCCGGAATGCCTTCCAGCACCAGGCTGGTGAGCATCGCCGCCATGGTATGCGCGTTGCTCTGGTGCTCTTCGGCGTAATAGGACGGCCAGCCGCCGCCGGTCGGCGCATGGCCGCCATAGCCACCGACATGGATGCCGACGGGAAGGCCGAGTTCCTGCGCCCGCGCATAGATCGGCCAGTAGCGGCGGCGGCCGAGCGGCTCGTTGGCGCGCGGCGAGACGTTGACCTGGACGTATTCGCCTGTTTTGGCGCAGCGGTCGATCTCGGCGATCGCCAGCTGGGTGTCGTCCTGCCCGACCAGGATCGAGGCTTTCAGCCTGGCGTCGCGGTGCGACCAGAACGCCAATTGCCAGTCGTTGACGGCGCGCTGGATCGCCGCGCCGAATTCGAGATTCTGCTGCGAGAAGATGAAGAGATCCAGCACCTGCAGGATGCCGAACTCGACGTCGAACGGATCGAGGTGCTGCTTCTGCATGAAAGCGAGATCGGAGCCGGGCACCCCGCCGGTCGGCGGCCAGGCGTCGCGCCGCGCGATCAGCGGCGAGGAGCGCGGATAGGGCGTGGTGCCGATATAGGGCGTGCGCAGATGGCTGCCGTAGGTTTTCAGGTGCTCCTGCCAGCGCCTGGGCAGGAACGGATCCAGGTCGGAATGGGCACGGATGCTCGGATGGATGTCGCAGTCGATGATCCGCAGCCGGCTGTTCGCGGGCGCTTCGCGTTCCGATAGCGGCCGGTCGATGACGTCGCTCATGCGATCCTCCTATGCGGCCAGAGACAGCCGTGGAAAGGTTTCAAGCGGATTGTCGGCGCACATGCGCTGCACCAGACTGGCCGGCAGATGCTTCGGGATGGCGTCGTCGCCGTCGAATTGCCAGTGCGGATAGTCCGACGAGAACAGGAACATCTTGTCCGAGCCGATCATGTCGATGATGTCGGCGACCCCCGCCGCGTCGGGCGGGCTATCGAACGGCTGCGTGGTGAAGCGGAAATGGTCGCGCATGATCGCGGCCGGCTCGCGCTCCACCCACGGCACCTCGACGCGAACGCCGCGCCACGTCTTGTTGGCGCGCCACATGAAGGCCGGCAGCCAGCTGATGCCGGATTCCATCAGCACCACCTTGAGGCCGGGGAACTTGCCGAACACGCCTTCATAAATCAGGCTGAGCACCTGGGCCTGGAACGCCTGCGCCTCGGCCATGTAATATTCGTAGCGGTAGGACGGCCAGCCGACCGAACTCGGCGCCTGGCGATACGCGGTGCCGGCATGGATCGCGATCGGCAGTTTGTACTTTTCCGCCGCCTGCCAAACCGGCCAGAAATGCCGCTTTCCGAGCAGGGCATCGCCTTGCGCCAGCACCAGCACCGAGACGAAGCGGTTGTCGGCGGCGCGGCGCTCGATTTCCTCGATGGCGAGATCAGGCGCCTGCATCGGCACCACGATCGAGGCGCGCAGCCGTGAATCCTTCGACAGCCACTCGGCCGCGATCCAGTCGTTGATCGCCTTGCAGAAGTCGGCCGCCATATAGGGATCGAACACCGCCTGGGCGCCGTACAGCACGTTGCAGATGGCGTGGCTGGCGCCGAGCTGGTCGAACGCGCCGCGCTGCACCATGGCAAGGTCGCTGCCGGGCTTGTCGCCATTGGCGGGCCGCCAGTCGGCGCGGCCGGACAGCGGCATATTGGGCGGGTAGGAGTTGAGATCGAGCCCGTCGATGGCGCGGCTGACCACCTGCTCCTTCCAGTGATCGCTGAGATAGGGCAACAGCGTGGTCCGGGTTCCACCGACGGCGGGATGGATATCGCAGTCGATCCGCGTGGCCATGCGCGTTTCCTGAGTTTCGTTCTTGGCGGGCACTTCGCGCCGCGGCGCAAATGTGCAGCCGGCGGCTGCCAAGCGCAAGGGTCGAAGGCGGATCGAAGGGGAATCGAGCCGGATGGCAGCCATGGCTGAATGCATGCCGATTTGATCGGGCGCGCCCGCGCCGGTCTTGCGGCAGACCCGCAAAACGCAAATACTTGGGCCAAACGGGAGTCCCGGGGCAACCCTGGCAAAAACCAGAGACAGCACCAAGGGGAGAAATGTCATGGCGCAACAGGCCGACGATGCCGCCGGGGGCGGCAGCCACTTTACCACCAGCCGGCGCGGATTTCTGGGCTCAACGGGGCTCGCCGCGATGGGCGCGGTCGTCGGCAGCGTGATGCCGCTGTCGCCCAGCGGCGGCATTCCCGCCGCACATGCGCAAGCCGCGGCGCCCGCAGCACCCAAGGGCCCGCAATATCTGAAATTCCCGGGCAAGAACGACAAGCTCGTGGTGCTCGGCGAAAAGC
Organism: Bradyrhizobium sp.; assembly: GCF_030693485.1. Classification (GTDB taxonomy): domain Bacteria; phylum Pseudomonadota; class Alphaproteobacteria; order Rhizobiales; family Xanthobacteraceae; genus Bradyrhizobium. The sequence goes on from NZ_JAUYAN010000039.1 coordinate 6,331, forward strand.
CGCTGGTCGCGGAGACGCCGGAAAGCCTGCTCGACGACGACACCACGCCGATCGAGAAGTTCTTCATCCGCAATAACGGCCAGTTGCCCGACGAGACGAAAAATCCGGACGCCTGGAAGATCACCATCGACGGCGAGGTCGACAAAAAGATCGAGATCACGGTCGGCGAGTTGAAATCGAAATACAAGGCGGTGACCCGGCGTATGGTGCTGGAATGCGGCGGCAACGGCCGTGCCGCGTTCTCGCCGCCGGCGCGCGGCAACCAGTGGACCAATGGCGGGGCCGGCTGCGCCGAATGGACCGGCGTGCCGCTGGCCGAGGTGCTGAAGGCCGCGGGCCTGAAGAAGAGCGCCAAATATACCGCGCATTATGCCGCCGATTTGCATCTGTCGGGCGACGCCAGCAAGCCTACCATCTCGCGCGGCGTGCGGATCGAGAAGGCGATGGACCCCAATACAATGATCGTGTGGGCCATGAACGGCCAGCCGCTGCCGAACATCCATGGCGGGCCGGTGCGCCTGATCGTGCCGGGATGGCCGGGCTCGGCGTCGCAGAAATGGCTGACCAAAATCACCATCCGCGACAAGGAGCATGACGGTCCGGGCATGACCGAATTCTCCTACCGCACCGCCATCAAGCCGATGGTGCCCGGCGACAAGGGCGATCCCGCGAATTTCCGCATCATGGAATCGATGCCCGTGCGCTCGATCATCACCAGCCCGGCCAACGGCGCCAAATTCGCTGCCGGCACCAAGGAGCTGAAACTGCGCGGCGCGTCGTGGGCCGGCGACCTTGCCGTCCGGCAGGTCGATGTCTCCACCGACTTCGGCGCCAGCTGGCAGCGCGCCAAGCTGGAAAAGCCGAAGAACAAGTATGACTGGCAGCGCTGGACCGCGACGCTGAAACTGCCGACCGACGGCTATTTCGAGATCTGGACCCGCGCCACCGATTCGAAGGGCGCGATGCAGCCGCATCTGGCCGGCTTCTGGAATCCGCAAGGCTACGGCGGCAACGCCATGCACCGCATCGCGGTGCTGGTCGGCTGATGCGGCGCATCGCCTGGGCTGTGATGGCGGGACTACTGTGGATGGCGCCCGCCATGGCGCAGTCGACCTTCACGCCATCGGACGAAAGCCCGGAGGATCTTCCCGCCGGCGCCGGCCGCGATGAAACCTTTTACGCCTGCACCGCCTGCCACGGCTTTAAACTCGTGGCGCAGCAGGGCATGACGCGCGCGCAGTGGGACGATTCCATCAATTTGATGATCCGCCGCCACAACATGCCCGCGCCCGACGACAAGGACCGCGCGGTGGTGCTGAACTATCTCGAGGCGACCTACCCGCCGCGAGCGCCAGCCGCCCGTGGCGGCTGGCAGAACCCGTTCGCGAAGTGAGTCCTACTTCTTCTTGCCCTCGGCATCGAACTGCTTGAGGTAGGCGATCAGGTCGTTGGTGCGCTGCTCGTCCTTCAGGCCGGCATAGATCATCTTGGTGCCGGGGATCTTCGCCTTGGGGTCCTTGATGTATTCGCGGAAGGTGGCCTCGTCCCAGGTCAGTCCGGAATCCTTGTTGGCAGCGGTATAGTTATAGCCGGGGATGGTGCCCGACTTGCGGCCGAACAGGCCGTTGAGCTGCGGGCCGACATTGTTCTTCGCGGTCTCGCCGACCTGGTGGCAGGCCTTGCAGACGCCGAACACCTTTTCGCCGGCCGCGGCATCCTGGGCGCTGACTTCACCTGACCCGGCGACCGCCAAAAGCGCAACGAAAACAAACCCTCGCATCCTGTTCTCCTGTTTAAACAGCCCGTTGGGGCCGTGGAACTTCTGGCTGATCGGCATCGCGCGGTCGATCCGACTTTCGGAGTACCGACTGATGGTATCTCTCAAGCACCATACACGATCAAAGTTCCAGTGGAATCGGTGATGCGGGCCTGCAGGTTCGGCCTGACCGCCACGATGCCAGCAATATCAGGCAAGGGCATCAGGCTGAACGCGGTCGACAACGCGTCCGCTTCGGTGGCCGTCGGCGCCATCACGCTGACGCTCCGATAGCGCTGCGGACTGCGTCCCGTCGCCGGATCGAACAAATGGGTAAAGCGGCCTTTGGAGTCGAACCGGAAACCGGCGCCCGCCGAGGTCGCAACCGCGCGGTCGACTAGGTCGACGGTTTCGCTGAGCCCGCCCGGCCGGCCGGGGTCGCCGAGACCGACGCGCCACGGCGTGCCGTCGGGCCGGGCGCCGATCGCGCGTATTTCGCCCATATCGACCAATGTCGTCGACAGGCCCGCGCTCCGCAGCCGCTCGACGACGCGGTCGGTGGCAAACCCCTGCGCGATGCCGTTCAGCGTGATGGCCGCGCCGCGCTTCAGCAGCGCGATCCTGTTCGCGCCGACCAGCAGGCCGGCGTGGCCTACCTTCGCCAGCGCTTCGGCCAGCCGCGGCGGCGACGGTCCGTCGCCGCCCGGTGTCCCCGACGAGAAATGATCGGCATAAAGCTGCCACAGCGGCTGCACCGTCGGGTCGAACGCGCCGCCGGTGATTTCGGCAAAGTGCAGCGCGGTTTTCAGCAGCGCCACCATATCGGCGTCGGGCGCCACGAGCATGCCGGTGCGGTTGAGATTCGAGATCGCGGAATCCGCCCGGTACAGGCTGAACTGCTGCTCCAGCCGCCGCACCTCCAGCACGCAGCGCTCGACCAGCCGTTCGGCCCCGGCCGTGTCGGGGTGATGGATCTCGATCGAGACCTGCGCGCCGAGCGCCGAACCACGCCAGCGCACGGGTGCGCCGGCTTGCGCGAAACGGCTGGAGGCGAGAAATGCCGATCCGGCCGCGCTCGCGGCAATGACGATCATGCGCCGCCGGGTGAGTCGTTGAAGCATCGGCTGGTTCCTCTTCAGTTCGTCCTGATGCCAGGACGTTCCTGCTGGCTCTGGTCGCCGGGCGTGTCGCTGCCGAGCACATAGTCGCGCGGAATCTCCGTGAACGGCACCACGCGGCCGCCATTGGCGGCGGCAAAGGCGTCGGCGGCCTCGCGATTGCCGAACGGCACCGCCTCGGCCGCGCCCATGCCGCCCTGCTTGCGGCCCTCGATCACGAAGAAGGCCTTGCGCGCGTCGATCCAGTTGGTGGCGCCGGGATCCTCCCAGCTTTTCGCCCGCGCCATGTCCGACACATAGATTGCCCTGATGTCGCGGGGCTGGTCGGGCATCAAGGTGAAGGCCACGGTGTCGCGCACCGAGGAAAACCAGAACGGATCGATCCGGCCCGCGGTGATGATCTGGCCCTTCGGTCCGGGATGTTCGAGCAGGTTCATGCCGCAGAACACGCCCATGGCGTCGCTGTTGAGCGCCACCGGCGGCGGCGCGACCGAATTGGCCGTATCCTGATTGCATCCAGCGAGAACAATCGCAGCGACAAGCGCGCCCAGGATTCGCAAGGTGACTATTCTCATAATTCCCTCCGCGCAAAGAAGGCGGTCGCCAGTCCGAGCGGGGCGGCGATCCAGACCACAAGGCCCAGCAGCAGCGCGCCGATGCCGGTGCTCGCCGTCCCCGCCAGCCCGGCCATGCCGGAGAACTGGCTGACGTTGAACCCGGTCAGGTTGGTCAGCCGATAGAGATCGGTCGGATTGAGAAACAGCAGCGCCTCCAGCACCGGCGCCGTGACGACGCGCCCCTGATCGACCACCAGGATGCCGAGCAGCGCCATGTCGAACACCAGCACCATCAACAGCCAGATGCCGACCGAAATACCCGCGGCGGTGCCGCGGTCACGCACCAGGCTGGAGATCAGATATCCGATCGCGACGAACACCGCGCCGAGCAGGATCGAGGTTCCGAGCATGGAGGCGAAGGCGTACCAGCTCGCCGCCAGCACCGAGGCTCCGGTGATGGCGAGCGCGGCTGCCGCCGCGCCATAGCCGATCACGGTGGCGAAGGCGAGGATCAGCACATGGCCGCAGAACTTGCCGAGCAGGACCTGGTAGCGGCCGACCGGATAGCTCAGCAGCAGGATCATGGTGCCGCGCTCCATTTCGCCGACGACGGCGTCATGCGAGATCAGCAGCGCGATCAGCGGCAGCAGGAAGATGGTGAGACTGGAAAGGCTCACCACCACCACGTCGAGCGCGCCGGCGCCGACATTGCCGGTCGGCGCGCTGCCGAGAAAGGTCAGCGACAGCGACAAGGCGGCCAGCAGCAGCGTGGTCGCCAGCACCCAGCGGTTGCGCAGCCCTTCCTTGATCTCCTTGGCGGCGATGATGACGATGTTCCTCACGCGGCGTTCTCCCGCAGAAAATGCGCATAGAGATCGTCCAGCGTCGGCGCCGCGATCTCGATATTGGTGACGCCGGGATTGCCGGCCGCGACGCGCAGCAACTCCATCTTGGCGGCGTCATCGGGCACCAGCAGGATGCGGCCGTGCGGCGCCGCGACGCTCGCCCCGTTCATCCAGGCCGGCGGCACGCTGGCCCCGGGCGCCAGATCGAGCGAAACCCGGATCGGCAGTTGCGAGATCGAGCGCAGTTCCGCAAGCGAGCCCTGCGCGACCAGTTGGCCGCGGTTCATGATCAGGACATGCTCGGCGCGATCCTCGAGCTCGTTCAAGGCGTGCGAGGAGATCAGCACCGTGGCGCCGTCGTCGCGCAATTCGTTGAGGATTTCATAGAAGGTCTGGCGCAGCGCCGGATCCAGCCCCGTGGTCGGCTCGTCCAGCAACAGCACGCGCGGCCGTCCCAGCAGCGCCTGGGCGAGGCCGAGGCGCTGCCGCATGCCCTTGGAATAGGTCCCTACCCTGCGATCGGCGGCATGCATCAGGCCGACACGCTCCAGCAGCGGCCAGGCCGAGGCGGGCTTGATCTGTTTCAGCCGGGCGTAGAACGCCAGCGTTTCGCGCCCGGTCAAGGCGGCATTGAAGGCGACGTTCTCCGGCAGATAGCCGAGTTGCCGGCGCGCCGAGAATTCGCCGGCCGCCGGATCCTCATCGAGCACGCGGACCGTGCCGCGCTCGGCGTGAATGAGGCCGAGCATCAGCTTGATCAGCGTGGTCTTGCCGGCGCCGTTGTGGCCGACCAGCGCGCTGAGGCGTCCAGGACCAAGGTCGAACGAGACATTGCGCAGCGCCTTGACCGCGCCGTAACTCTTCTCCACGCCGTTGACAGAAACAGTGACGCTCATCGCAGGCTCCGGCTGGCTGACGGTTTCGGCGGCGGCGCGATCAGGGGACGGGTATCGACGACGCCGCCGGGATAGAGTGCCGGAAACTGCGCCTGCGCCCAGCGCAGCACCTGCACCGCGGGGCTGTTGATCAGCACCTTGGCCGCGGGCGCGGTCCACAACACCCGATCGACCAGATCGTTGGGCCGGTAGGCGGTGTCGGCAATGCCGTCGCCGTTGAGATCGAACGCCGGGTTGTCGCTCCAGTAATTGCCGCGGCCGCCCTTCGACCAGTCGAGGTCGCGGGTGCCGACATATTTCACCTGGTTGCGGTTGCCGACAAAGGCGTTGCCGGTGATCTCGTTGCCTTCGGAACCGGCGGTGAAATGCACGCCGATGCCGCAGCGCTCGAACCAGTTGTTGCGAAACTTGTTGTGGTTGGTGTTGTAGATGAAGACGCATTTGCCGGGGCCGCTGCGCAGGCCCGGTTCCGGTTTCGATTCCGGCAACATGCCGCGCTCTTCGGCCGTACCTTCGTCGCGGCGGCTGACGATGTTGTCGAGCGAGCCGCCGTTGACCCAATTGCCGTCGATCTCGGCGTAGTTGGCGTAATTGAACAGCATGCCGTAGTCACGGTCGCGATCGCTGATATTGTTGCGGATGATCAGCCGGTTCGAAAACATGATGGCGTAGCCGACGTGGTTGCCGACCGAGACGTTACCGCTGACTTCGCTGTCATTGGTGTACATGTAGTGCACCGCGAACCGCACCTGCTCGAAGCGGTTGTCGAGGAAGCGGTCCTTGCGGCTGGAAATCGTGAAGATGCCGTCGCGGCCGTAGCGGAAGCTGTTTCCGGCGATCGTGACATCGGGCGCATTCCAGACCGAGACGCCATTGCCGGCATCGTTGCGGCGCCCGCCCTGGATGCCGTCGACGATGTTGTTCAGCACGCGCGACCCCGTCGCGCCATGAACATAGATGCCGTACAAATTGCCTTCGAAGCGGTTGTTCTCGACCAGCGCGCGCTGCGCCGTTTTCTCGAGGAACACGCCGGAATCCATTTTTTCCAGATCGCGGCCCGATCCGCGGATGGTCACGCCGCGGATGGTGACATCGGGAACGGTCACGGTAACGACATTGCCGGCGCCGCCGCCGTTGAGCACCGCGCCTGGCTTCCCGCTCAACACCACGCGCCGTTCGATCCGGATTGCGCCGTTGTATTCGCCCGGCGCGAGTTCGATGATGTCGCCGTCCTGCGCCCGGTCGAGCAGCACCTGCAGCGGCTGCTCCGGAACAGCCTTGATCGTCTCCGCAACCGCGAAGCCCGGGGCTCCGGCGGCGAGGACCGCCGCCGGAAGAATGCGAAGGAGGGTCAACACGTGCGTTCCCGCCTCAGGACGTTTTGGGCTCGACGAACATGCGACCCTTCATTTCCATGTGCATGGCGTGACAGAACCACGAACAATAGTACCAGTAGACGCCGGGTGCGTCCGCCGTGAAGGTCACAGAGGCCGTCGCCATTGGGCCGATTTCCATGTTGACGCCGTAGTTCACGATGCAGAAGCCGTGCGTCAGATCCTCCACCGCGTCGATATTGGTGACGTAGACGGTGACCTCGTCGCCCTGCTTGATCTGGAACTGCTCCAGGCCGAATGCCGGCGCGGTCGACGTCATGTAGACGCGGACCTTGTTGCCGTCCCTGATCACCTTGGAGTCGGCCTCGAGATTGATCTTGTCGGCCTTGGCCTGCTTGACCGCATCCGCAAACATCGGATCGGCGCGGTCCCAGATCGAAACCGGATTGATCTTGGAACGGTGCACGATGGTGGCGTCATGCGGCTCGGCGAAGCTCGGACCGTCATGCACCAGCTTCATCTTGTCGCCGGAGATGTCGATCAGCTGGTCGTTCTCGGGCTTCAGCGGGCCCACGTTCAGGAAGCGGTCCTTGGAGAACTTGTTGAGCGAGATCAGCCACTTTCCGTCCGCCTCCTTGGTCTGCCCCATCGAGGAATGGTTGTGGCCGGGCTGGTAATGCACATCGAGCTTCTGGATGATCGGGTCGACCTTCTCGCCCTTGAAGGCTCGCCTGGCAAGGTCGATGTTCCACTTGCAGACCTGGCTGTCGAGAAACAGCGTCGTATAGGCGTTGCCCTTGCCGTCATAGGCGGTGTGCAACGGTCCGAGGCCCAACTCGGGCTCGGCAACCACGACGTCGCGCGGCTTGATCTTGTCGTCAAACAATTGATCGAACAACCGGACGTCCATCACGGTGACGGTCGGCGAGAGTTTTCCGGCCGCCACAACATGGATGCCGTCGGGCGCGGTGTTCATGCCGTGCGGGCTGTTGGCAACCGGGACATAGCGCGTGTAGGGTGAACCCTTGCGGCCGTCGATCACGGGCACGCCGCCCATTTCCTTGAAGTCGCCCTTCTTTACCGCCTCCTCGATGCGCTTGATGTTGAAGATGGTGACCCAGTCCTGCTCCTTGGCGGTCATTTCGGCGAGGGTGACGCCCTCTTCCGAATTGTAGCAGGTGGAGAAGGCGTATTTGCCCTGGTAGTCGGCATCGACATTGTCGAGATTGCCGTCGACCATGACCTGCCAGGCGACCTTCATGGTATCGCCGTCGATCGCGGTGAAGATCGAGTGGTACTGCTTGGGATCGTTGAGCACCTTGCCGTCATTCGGTATCGGCACGCCGTCCTCGCCGTTGCAGAACACATAGCCGGTGCGCGGGTATTTCTGCACGCGCAGGCCGTGCACGGTGTGCTGGTTCGGCAGCTGGATGATCTTGTCGCACTTCATGACGTCGAGCCGCACCCGCGCGACGCGGGTATTGGCCTTGTCGTTCATGAAGGCATAGCGGCCATCATAGGTGCCGTCGGTGAAGGAGATGTGCGGGTGATGCAGGTCGCCATTCAGGTAGGTGCCGCCGCGAGACTTGAGGAACGCGCGGGTTTCGGGCAACAGGCCCTCGGTCAGCACCTTCAGGCTTTCATTGGTCTGGCCCCAGCCGGTGGCGCTGCAGCGGTTGAACACGGGAACGCGCATCAATTCGCGCATCGACGGCAGGCCGACGATACGCATTTCGCCGGACTGGCCGCTGGAAAAGAAAGTATAGTACTCATCCAGTTCACCGGGATGCACTTCGGCCTTCTGCACGACCGCAGGCCGCGCGGCCGGCGCCTTCGGCGCCGCGGCCTTGGTCTGCGCATCGGCGGTCGTGACGTTGAGCGCTACACCTCCCGCGAGGCCCACGCCCGCTGCCGCCGCGGTTGTCCCGAGCAAGGTACGCCGGCTGACGCCCTTTGCATTTCCGCTTTCGTTATCGCTCATGATAGCCTCCTAGGTTTTCAGGTTGCGGGTGGTGTGATGGCGCCGACCGGCGGCAGGTTGATCGGCTTGCCGCCGGCGGTGATGATGGTGTTCGGGCCCTTGCCGCCGCTGCGCATCGAGGGCGACGACAGCGCGTCGCGCTTCTCGCGCTTCAGCCGCACCTGGATCATGTGCGGGCAGCGGTGGTCGTCGAAATACAGTTCCTGGCAATGCATGCAGTAGATGCATTCATTGACGTTGATGTGTCCCTCGGGGTGAATCGCCTGCACCGGGCATTCCTTGGCGCAGCGCTGGCAGGGCGTGCCGCATTCGGGCCAGCGCCGCAGCCATTCGAACATTCTGACGCGGCCGGGAATCGCCAGCGCGGCGCCGAGCGGGCACATGTAGCGGCAGAAGAACCGCTCCACGAACAGGCCGGCGGACAACGTGGTCAGTGCGTAGATGACGTAGGGCCATTCGCGCGCGAACTTCAGCACGATCGCGGTCTTGAACGGCTCGACCTCGGCCAGTTGCTCGGCGAACGCGGTCGAATACAGCGACATGCCGAACAGGCCGAGGAAGATGATGTATTTGATCGGCCACAGCCGCTCGTGCAGCCCCCATGGCAGCCGGTATTGCGGGATCTTCACGGCCTGGGCGACGTTGTTGAGCAATTCCTGCAGCGCACCGAACGGACAGAGCCAGCCGCAGAACGGCCCGCGCCCCCAGAACAGCAGGCCGGCCGCGATCGAGGCCCAGAGCAGGAAGACCAGCGGCGCCGACAGAAAGTATTCCCAGCTGAAACCGCTCAGCAGCGAATTGGCGAAGGTCAGGACGTTGACCACCGAGAGCTGGGCATTGGCGTACCAGCCGAGCCAGACCAGAATGAAGAGCAGATAACCTCGGCGGACCCAGGCGTAAAACCGCGGACGCCGCACCAGCGCATTCTGGAAAAAGAAGATCAGCGTGAGGACGCCGAGTGCGGCGACCGTCGTGGAGATCTTGACGACATCGCCGCGCCAGATCTGCATCCACAGCGGTTCGTCCTCGGCGGCGAAACCTGTCGCGGGCTGGAGCGGCGGCGTTGCCGCGGAAGATTTGGAAGATGCCGAAGATGCGGAAGATCCGGAAGGTGCGGCTGCCTGCTGCTGCGCCGGCGCGGCCGGCTCGCGCTTGATGTAACCGTCCGGCAGCGTGTAGCCGAGATCGAAGGTGAGCCACGCCTTGTCCTTGGCGCCGACCACGCGCTGGACCAGCAGTTGCAGCACCCAGGGTTCGGTCGGATCGAATGTGAATTCCGGCGGCAGCACGAACAGCGCGATTTCCGGAAAGTGCGGCGCGCCCTCGGCTTCAAGGCTTCCCAACCTTGTGTGGTCGCGGTCGCGGAAGCGGATGCTGTTGCTGTCCTGGATCAATTCGACGCGGTCGAAGATGCCGCCGCGGACATAGGCAGCGCCCTTGAACGAGTAATGCCCCACTCCCGCGACGACGATGGCCTGCTGACCGGGCTTGAGGCGGCCGGCCAACCGGTTGTACCCGTCGTCGCCGAGCAGGCTGCGGCCGATGGCCGGAACCGCGACGTCGGCGACGTAGAGATCGATGAAGGTGTCGTCCGGTTCGCCCTCTTCGGGATGCGCGGCGGCGGCGGCGTTGCCGGTTTTTTCGAAGGCCTTGTTGATGTCGTCGACGGAAAGCACCAGCCGGCGTACGGAACCGTCACCGACCAGGGTCTCCCAGTCGCGAACCTCGCCTTTGCCGGGATCGATCGTCTTCTTCGCTTGCGGCACAGCACTGGCGGCGGCGACGCCGCCCTGGCCGCCGAGCCGGCCGCCCTTGATCAGCTTGGTGGCGGAGCGGACGATGCTGTCGCCCATTACAAGCACGGTGACCGTGGCGCCGCTGACGATATCGACCTGCGGGGCGGGCGCGGTTCCACGCGCGACGCGGTCCATGTCGGCGCCGATCAACTTGTTGACGGCATCCACCACGCGCTTTTCCGGAATTCCGAGCAGAACGATCGGTTCCTTGTGCTCGACCATCTTGAGGCCGGTCACCACGCCCTTCGGCGTGATGCCGACCAGCAGATGGATCGGCTTGCCGGAATAGCCGGTGGCGTTGGCAAAGTCGGAATTGAGGTAGACGAAGCCGATGACCTGATCGTCCTTCAGCGCCGGCACGATCGCGGGATCGCCTTGCGGCGGCCCGAACCGATTGGCGCCCGCAACCAGTTCGGCAGGCTCGGCCTTCCCGAGATATTCGCCGAGACGGCCCGCAGCGCACGCCTCTCCAAGCATGGCGATCCAGCCGACAACGGCCAGAGTTCCCAGAAGGACAGAGATATTGACGGGGTTTCGCAAGTTGCTTCTTCCAGATGTCAACAGAACGCCGTTGTTCTGGATCGCAAGCCATCGAAAAGCAGCCTAGAACACTTTGCAGAACGGCTGCTTGCGCTGGATCAAGCAAGCCATAGTCTGACTGGTTCAAAAGTATGGCGAGAGAGAGCCCGACATGCGCAAAGAGCCGCTGCTGACCGCCGTGCCGCCCGCTCCGGTGGCAAGCCTGAGCGAGCTCTATGCCATTGCATTCGACCAGGCGCAGAAGGCCACGCAGCGATACGACGCGCTGGCCGCGCAGCCGGATGAGGGCCGGCGGCCGGTGCGCGCCGTGTTTGTGGTACTCTCGGCCCGCGAGCGTGAACGCTGTGACAGCCTGTCCGCGGCTTGCCTGGCCGCCTGCGGCAAGCGGCCCGATGGTTCCGATCTGCGCTGGGCGCCGATCGATCTCGTTACCGCGGAAGAGATCGCCGACATCGGCAATTCCAGCCTGTCGACGCCTTACACCGCGTGGGCGCTCGCGGCGCGCCAGCGCCAGCGCGCCTTCGTATTCTGGACCTATGTGATCGCGCTAGCCGAAAATCCGCAGGTTCGGCTCACGGCGGAGAACCTGGCGCGGGAAGCGCTGTCCGACGGCAATCGGTGGCGCCGCGAGCGCCGGCTGGCCTGGAGAACCGCGAAGACCGAGGCCGGGGAGATGGCGACGTCCGACGAGTCGGCATCGGCGGCGCTGCTGGAAAGCCTGCTGCTCAGGGATATCATCGCATGGGCGCAAGGCTTGACGCCGGCGCAGCGCGACCAGCTTCTGGCGATGGATCCATCGCGCCTGCCGCCGCACTTCCTGACGCCGTCAGACCAGAGCCGCATCGAGCCCGCTTCAGGAGACATCGAACAGATCAAGCGCCGTGCGCTGCGACGCGCCGAACAACTGTCGAACATCTATCTGGATGAAGCCGACAGCGCCGACGACCAAAGCCGCATGGAGCTCGCGCAGAAACTCGCGGCGGGATCCATCATGCGGCTCGCGAGCCTGCGCAATATCGCCGCGGCATCCGCTTCGCCGTGATCGGCCGGCCCGGCGGGGCCGCCGGGAATTCCTAATTCGCCAGCGGCGGTGAGCCTGCGGTGCGAACCAGCTTGTCGGCCTTCTGGAGAACGTAGGTGTTGGCGGGTTGCTCGCGGGCAAAAAAGGAGAACCCGACAAAGGCCGCGCAGAACATCAGGCCGACCAGCATGACGCGGCGGTGGGTACCCTTGTCGGCGGTGTGGAATGAATTGGACATGCAATAATCCATACAATGCCATGCCCGGACCGCAATCGCGCTCTGAATTTAACCTAACTTATGAAGGTTATCGGCCCGCGCAACTTGCCGAAAATTGGTGGGAGTTTGTTAAGGCGGCTGCTATGCCGTGGGGCCGTAGGGTCAGGCATCCGGGGCTGCGTTTCCTTGAGCACGAGTCAACTGCAATCCGCGTTCGATTTCGTCAACGGCGCTGTCGGCTATCGCTACAGGTCCGGCGCCTCGCGACGAGACGCGCTGGCGCGGGCCGCCGGCTTCGGCAAAGGCATCGTTCCCACCATCATCGACGCCACCGCGGGGCTGGGCCGTGACGCGTTCATGCTGGCCTGCCTCGGCGCCCAGGTCACCCTGCTGGAGCGCTCCCCTGGAGTTCATGACCATTTGCGGGATGCGCTGGCGCGGGCCGGCGCCGAGAGTCCCGAACTCGCCGCCGTGGCGGCGCGGATGACCTTGATGCAGGGCGACGCGCGGGACCTGCTGCCCGGCCTGCGCGCCGATGCCGTGATCGTCGATCCGATGCACCCGCCGCGCAGCAACAGCGCTGAAGTGAAGCAGGAGATGCGGCTGCTGCGCGCACTGGTCGGTGCCGACCCCGACGCATTCGAGCTGATGCAGGCGGCGCTCGCCGCCGACTGCAAGCGCGTGGTGCTGAAATGGCCGCTGCGGGCGGCGGCGCTGGAGGGCTTGCGAAAACCGTCGCACTCCATCACCGGCAAGACGGTGCGTTATGACGTGTTCATGATGGCGGCGCGGTAGGGCTCACTGTCCTTCTCCCCTCCTCCCGCGAGCGAAGCGAGTGGTGGGGAGGGGAGTGAAGCGCAGCGCTTACTCTCCGCCTATTCTTTGCCAAACGCCTTCTCGTAATAGATCTGCGTCGGCACGAAGCCGACCCGCGCCAGCACCGACTTCATGCGCTCATTGTCCGCGCGAGTGCGGAACACGACCTTGCCCATGTTTTTCTGCCGGCAATGGTCGAACACCGCCTCGACCAGGGCCGCGACCACGCCACCGCCGCGCTGCGAAGGCGCGACGTAGATGCTGTGGAAGTCGGCGTATTTTTCCTTGGTGATGAAATTCTGCCGCTGACTGACATTGGCCCAGCCGACCACTTCGCCGCCGCTTTCGGCAACGAACGCGGCGGCGTCCTTGTTTGCCATCAGCTGCTTCAGCTTCTTGATGTAGAAATTGGTGTCCGTGATCGGATCGTCGGGAAACGAGATTTTGGCGATCTCGCCTTCGAACACCGCGACGGTCTCAAGATCCTTTTCCTCGAGGGAGCGCAAGCGAAAACCTGGTTTGTCAGACATTTTGGGTATCCATGAGATTGATCATGACGGTCGAACCGACTGCCGGCGGAACACATGCCCGCCGCAAGAGCTGCATCCCCTGACCTTGGCGTCTTCAATGGTGGCCGGGATGCCGTCCTGCCCGAGCACGATCTCCTTGCCGCAATCGGTGCAGGCATAGACGCGCAGCCGCGGATTGACCTCGGCGGTATAGAGCGGGCCGCTGAAATCAGGCAACTCGGCGGCTGATCCCGAGACATGGACGAGTTCGATCAGCTGACCGAGATTCCCGAGCATGCTGGCGCCGGCATAGCGATTGAAGTTCGGCCACACCGCCCGCACCGCCAGCCCAAGCCCGGTGAACACCTTCTGCAGCTCCAGCATCTGCGACGCCGGCCAGTGGGTGAACGAGAAGAAGCATTGGCCGTCGGCCTCCGTGGTCAGCGCCTCGCAGCCGCGGGCCAGAAACAGCCGCGCGCCTTCCAGCGTATAGGGTGGATCGGTCTCGATGGTGTCGAACGAACGGCGCAGGCCCGCCGGCAACTGATGGCGCAGATCGTGATGCACGACATCGAGCGCCAATTGTTCGCGCGCGGCGGCATCGCGCAGAAACGCAATGCGCCGCTCGTCGGCATCGACGACGGTGACGCCCCGTGTGAGATCGCCCTGTCGCAGCGCGCGGCCGAGCAAGCCGATCGCGATCGACACCGAATCGTCGTCGCCAAGCAGCAGCACGCGCTTGCCCTCAAGCGCGCCGTTCTGCAGCATCAGCAGCGCGCGGCGCATCGCGGTGTCGGGCATGCAGGGCGCCTGATCCAGCGTGACATCGACCGACGGCGCGCCGGTGATGATTTCCGCCAGACGATCGACTTCGGCCTGAAGCGAATCCGGGATGACGATGCCATGTCCGGCACAGGCCACGCAGGTGATGTCGAGCTGCGTTGTCCGCATGCCGAGATCGCGCTCGACGAAGTCGCGGCCTTCGCCGGTCAGCGACAGCCCCTGCTTGCGTTCGAGCAGTCCGGCCTTTTCCAGTTCGCGCCGCACCGCGCTCGCGACCGGCAGCGGCAGCCGCGCCTCGCGCGCGGCATCCTGCAGGCGCAGCGAGCCGGCGCGGTAGACCGCGCGCAGCAAGGCCTGGACGCCGGCGGATCCCTCGCGCAAACGCGTCGCCTGCGCTATCAGGTCCAGAATCGACGTCGCGGCCATTACTTCTTGATCTCGGTGGCAATTCGGCTAACTAGCACACACTCGCATCCAATGCGAGTTGGGCCAGCATTGCAATCGGTCCGGACCGCAGGAGCGTCTCGATGCTGATGACCCATATCCTCGCCGAACTGTACGAGTGTCCCGAGATAATCGATGACGCTAAAGCGCTGGCGGAAGCCGCGAAGACAGCGGCACAGTCGGTCGGCGCCACCATCGTCGGCGAGTACGAAGTCCGCTACGTCCCGCATGGTCTCACCATCGCGATCTTTCTCGGCGAGTCGCACATCGTGCTGACGACATGGCCGGAGTATCATTTGCTGCTGGTCGATATCCTCTTGTGCAATCCGGACATGGACCCGCGCGAGGTCGCCGAGCAGATCAAGACGCGGGTCTGCCCGTTGGGGCAAATGGTGGTGCACGAGACGCCGCGCCGGATCGCCGCGCGGGCCTGAGGCGGCGCACATCGTCGATGCCGGCACGCGCCCGACTGCCCGATTCGACTCCAGCCTCGCCCCCAAATGAACACGGTCTCGGCGAATTGCAGTCAAACGCCTTAATCACCGTGGCTCCCGAGCAAAACATCGGGGACGTCATAATGGCTTTCGAAATCGTGGCAACAAGAGACAGCGAAACCGTCACCATGCAGCGGGACAGTTCGCTGATCGCAATTGCCAAGGCGCGGGTGTGGGCCAGCGAAGGCTGGAACGTCACCATCGTCGTCCTGGACGAGACTGCGCCGGCGCCAGCCGACGAAAGCCTGTTTGCCGCGTCCGTGGTGACCGATCGGCAGTTCGATCTCAGCCTGGCCGGCTGAACCCGGCTTGCTGAACCTGGCAGGCCGCCGCCGCCGGATTGGCGGTCCGGCCCGGACCGGCCGAAAATCATGCTGGATCGGGCAATTGGATGGTGGGCGCGACAGGGATCGAACCTGTGACCCCCTCGATGTCAACGAGGTGCTCTCCCGCTGAGCTACGCGCCCCTCTTGAGGGTCATCTTTACGGGTGGGGTCCGTATATCGGCTCCAAAGCGGGCAGGCAAGCACGCTGGACCAGATCCTAGGCCGGATCAGGTGGCCTGATCAGGCCGCCAGCATCTTGTTCACTTCGCTGACCAATTCGCGAAGGTGGACCGGCTTCGACAGCACCTTGGCGTTTTTCGGTGCTTCCGAATCGGAATTCAGCGCCACGGCGGCAAATCCGGTGATGAACATGATCTTGATGTCGGGATCGAGTTCCGAGGCGCGGCGCGCCAGCTCGATACCGTCCATCTCGGGCATCACGATATCGGTGAGCAGCATTTCGAACGGCTCCTCGCGCAGCCGCTGATAGGCGGACATGCCGTTGTCGTGGGACGAGACCTGAAAACCGGCGTTTTCCAGCGCCTTGACCAGGAAGCGGCGCATGTCGTTGTCGTCTTCGGCGAGGAGGATTTTGTGCATGATGATGGGTCGTCGAATCCGGTTAAGAGGACCAATCCGCCCACTAAGCCCGACAGAGGGTAAATTTGGGTTAAAGAGCGGCGCGCGATCGGGCGGCGGATGGCGCTATTTCTGTACCGGAATGCGTCTCAAGGCAATGAAGCCGGGCCTTTTCGCCTCCCCGGAGGTGTTCGAGCAGGCCCCAAATTTTTCACTTGGCAAAATTTATCTGGAAATTGACCTGGAAATTGACCTGGAAATTTACTTGGAAATCCACTTGGCAGAACGGTTGTGATTACCGACAATGCCTTCTCATAAGAACACCGTTTTTCTGGCAGAATCGACGCATCCAGAGCAGCGGCTTGCAGGGACGGCGCCCGACGATGCCCCAGTTTGATGGCGAACTGTCGCCTCCGTTCGAGATCCTGGAGCCGGCCGAGTGGCGGGCGCCGATCATCTTCAATTCCCCGCATTCCGGCTCGGTCTATCCGCGCGAATTCCTCGAAGCGTCGCGGATCGACCTGGCCGCGCTGCGCCGCTCCGAAGATTCGTTCATGGACGAGTTGATCGCGGATCTGAGCGAGCGCGGCTTTCCGACGATCACGGTCAACTTTCCGCGCTCCTATGTCGACGTCAACCGCGAGCCCTACGAACTCGATCCCAGGATGTTTGCGGGCCGCCTGCCGAGTTTCGCCAATACCCGCTCGATGCGGGTGGCCGGCGGTCTCGGCACCATCCCGCGCGTGGTCGGTGACGGCCAGGAGATCTATCGCGAACGGCTGCCGGTCGATGACGGGCTGGCGCGGATCGAGGCGCTGTACAAGCCGTATCACCGCGCGCTGCGCCGGCTGATCAACAAGGCGCATCAGAGGTTCGGCACCGTGATCCTGGTGGATTGCCATTCGATGCCCTCGGTCGGTGTCTCGCGCGACGAGCCGCGGCGGCCGGACATGGTGATCGGCGACCGCTACGGCACCAGTTGCGCCGCCCTGCTGCCCGACATGGTCGAGGAAACCATGACCGGGCTGGGTTACTCGGTCGGGCGCAACAAGCCCTATGCCGGCGGTTTCATTACCGAGCATTACGGCAATCCGGCATCCGGACTGCACACCATCCAGATCGAACTCAACCGGGCGATCTATATGGACGAGCGGCGGCGCGAACGCAGCGCCAGATTCAGCCAGGTGACCGCGGATTTCGCCGCACTGGCCGATGCGCTGGCCGCGGTGCCGCTCGGCGATCTCGGCGCGTTCCAGGCTGCGGCGGAGTAGGATCTCTCCTCCCGTCATTCGGGGGCGCCCGCGAAGCGGGCGAACCCGGCATCTCGTATGACAACCTCTGGATTCCGGGTTCGCGCCAGGAGGCGCGCCCCGGAATGACGACGAGGATGAATACCCAAAAGAAAAAAGGGCCGCTTGAATGAACAAGCGGCCCAAGTCTAGGGAGGAAACGCCCAAGGAGGGCAGCGATAGCGCGAGGCGCTACCGCACCGCAGCAATATGCGACCGCGCTGCACAAAGCGCAAGGGTTTTTGAGTCATTTACGCCGCAGAATACGCATGGCTGGGCTGCGATTGGATAGTGTCTACCCAGGGATTTTCCCAGATATTTCAGTGGCTTCACCACGGCGGAGCCAAGCCGGCACACTGATCGCCTGACTCCCACCTTGGACCTCTCGATTTCGTGATCGGCGGTGTCGTCGAAAAATACACCGTTTGCCGGGCTGATCCGGGGCTGATTCGCGACCGAACCCGTCACAGGCACCGGTACCGGCCGCTGTATAATGTGCGTGTGACCGGTGCGCGGCCTGCCGGATTGGGCTAGGCAAAGGCGCAGGATCATCCTCCACCCGCTCCATCCCCACGGGAATCGCCGTGACGGTCATCGACTTTACCGCTTTTATCGGCCGCCTCGCGACCACGTCGGGCGAAACCATCCTGCCGTTCTTCCGGACCTCGCTGTCGATCGACAACAAGAGCAGCCACGACTTCGACCCGGTCACCGA
>NZ_JAUYAN010000040.1 GCF_030693485.1 Bradyrhizobium sp.
TGATTTTCGCACTCGACCGGGCGCTGGACGCCTCGCGCTCACGGGCCGCAACCCGGAGCGATATGCCGGTCTCGGCGGTAGCCGATTGTCCGCAACTGGCCGAAACCTTCGACAGTCAAAGGGCGGCTTGCCTGCGGAGGCGATGGTCCGCCGCGCGAGAAATGAGGCCGTGGCGCGATGCGTCTCGGGACGTGCTGCTTGAGGACTGCCTGCGGACCCCGGGCGGCGAAATCGCGGTGCCCTTCAGGACGAATACCTGCGACAATCCAAAACCCCTTTTGCGACAGCAGCGGGCGCCGAACTGAGCCGTTCGAGTTCCCGGGAGTGCGCCCGGCCATGCGCTGCGCGCCGATGATTTTTGCCGGATTCAGCGATACAGTACCGATCCGGTCATCGAAACGCGGGGCTTGCCATGCTGCGATCTTTGCCTGTCGTCATTGCCTTGCTGTGTCAGCTGACGGCGCCGGCCGCCGCCCAGCAGCAACAACCGCTGCGCAGCGAGTGCCTGGCAATGGCGAATGCGCCGCCGCGCGTCACGCCCGTCAGCCTGCGGCGGATTGCCGCGAAGGCCGAGGAGGTGACGATCTCCTATGCCGGCCATTCGACCTATTATATCGAGTCGCGCGACGGCGTGCGGATCGCGACCGACTACAGCGGCGCCTACAAGATCGGCCGCCTGCCCGATATCGTCACCATGAACCGCGCCCACTCCACGCATTATTCGTTGAACCCGGACCGCGGCATCGGCCATGTGCTGCACGGCTGGGGCGATGACGGCAAGCCAGCCTACATCAACAAGCGCTTCGGCGACGTCTATATCCGCAACGTCACCACCGACATCCGCCCCTACACCATGGACGATTCCCACAACGCGCTGGTCAGGGACGGCAATTCGATCTTCATCTTCGAGGTCGCCGGCCTCTGCATCGGCCATCTCGGCCACCTGCATCACAAGCTCGACGACAGCCATTTCGCCCAGATCGGCCGTGTCGACATCCTGATGGTGCCGATCGACGGCACCTATACGATGTCACTCGACGGCATTTCCGAGATCACGCGGCGGCTGCGTTCCTCGGTGGTGCTGCCGATGCATCGCTTCATGACCCCGCTCGAGGACTTCATGCAGAAGATCGGGCAGCAATTCGAGATCGACCGCCGCGGCGAGCGGTCCCTGAGAATATCGCGGGAGACGCTGCCGACGACGCCGACGGTGATTATTCTGGACGGGGTTTGACGCACCCCGGGGTTCAACGGTTTCGCCGCATGACGCCCGCGGTATTGCGTTGTTGTCGAATTCAACGCGCCCTGCTCTACTTGACGGTCTTCAGAAACCGGAAAACGCCATCGCGAACCTCGACGGCCACGGGCTGCTGGACCAGCTGGCCTGTCTTGTCGAAGTAGAGTTCGCTGGAGATTCCGAAGAGTTTTCCTCGCCAATTCGCAATGCAGTCGCGAAGGCGCATCCGGTCGAACCCAGTGCTCTCGACGCTGACCAGGCAGGGACCAACGATACCCTTGATAGCCCGATACTCCCAGGCGCCAAGCGCCGGCCCAGCGGCATCCGCCCGGCCCGCGAATTCCATTCTGTAACGATCGGCCCAGGCTCGAGCCTCCGCATCGGCGTCCTCGCTGAAATAGCTCATCAGGATAGTACCGTCCGACGCGGTCGGCGCCGAGGTTATCAGTGCTTCATTGGCGAGCCCGCCTGAACCCACGAACCGCGCCTTGATACCTAAAGCACGGGCCTGGCTCATGATGACTGGCGCGGCCGGAACGGTTCCGAATATCGCGAGCGCTTCGGGATTGGCAGATGCGATACGGGCGAGTTGCGCGCCGAAATCCCTGTCAGCGGTCTGATAAGATTGCATCTCCACGGGCTTGACGCCGAGTCGAGCCAGCGCCGCGATAAAAACGTCGCGGCTGCCGGTGCCATAGTCGTTCGTGTCATTGATCACCGCGACGCGCTTCGCGCCCAGTTGCGCGACAACGATTCTGGCCAGTTCCTCGGTTATCACCGCATCCGTCTGGATGACGCGAAACGTCCATTTGTTTCTGGCGTTCGTGATCTGTGGATGGGTCGCTCCAACCACGATATACGGAACGCCCGCCTGTTCTGCGATATCCATGTTGGCCAGGACCTGGGCGCTACCCCAGCCCCCAACGATCAGGACTGCATCGGTGGCCACCAGACGACGCATCGCGACGGCGGACCGGGCGGGGCTGCTGGCGTCATCGACGATCAAGAGCTTTATCTGGCGGCCGTTGACGCCGCCGGCAGCGTTGATTTCCCGGACCGCCATTTCGGCGCCCTGGGATATGCCGGCTCCGTAGGAAGCGCCTGAGCCGGACATTCCAGCGATGACGCCCAGTGTGATGTCTTGGGCGTTCGCACGGTCTGCAACCCATTGCGGGCCGGCACCGATAAGACAGATGACTGCAATTCGCAGGCTCCGCAGAACAAGCTGCACTGCCGCTCGCTCTCCTTGGGAGTCGTGAGGTTCGCGTGCCACGATTCGCTGACTGGTATTCCGATGCGCCCAAACGATGCAAGACTAGCCTATACAATCGACCCAAACTATACAATCAGTTAGTCCTCGCATCCGGCGTTGATGAGCAACCGGCTTGGAGCGTCGTACGGATGTCTGAAGCTGGCGCCGGGGATTCCGTGAACGAATCCACGCTACGATCGAGCCCAGCCGGTGTGCGGGCCAAATACCATGCGGCACGGGTGCCCATATTGTGGGTGACGGTCGTTTGTACCGCATTTGCGATCGGATTGATAGCGGCTGCAAGCGTAACAGTCGTCGCTACGCGCAACAAAACGCTTTCGGATGGAACCGGTGATCTGAGCCGGCTCGGCCTGGCGATCGCCACACACACTCATAAAATCATATTCGGCGCAGACCTCATTATATCGGATCTCGAAGAACGCTTCATCTCGGCGGGGAAGGTCTCGGCAGACGGCTTCGTAGAATACGCCGGAATCAAATCGATGAATGGCCTGTTGCATGACATGGTTGTCATTTCGTCGGACCTCGATACGTTGGTGATGATTGACCGACACGGAAAGCTTATCAATTCTTCCCTTTCCGGGCCGACGCCTGCGATCGATTTATCCGACCGGGATTACTTCATCAATCTTCGTGACAATCCGGATCTCAGCTATTTCATCTCGGAGCCGCTGAAAAATCGTGGTACCGGGCAAGACAGCATCTTTCTGGCACACCGGATCAATGGCTCAGATGGCGCTTTTGTCGGCATCATCCTTGGAAGCATCGCCACAAGTCGTTTCGCGAAGTTGTTCAGCCCGATGCTGCCCAGCAGCGAGGCTTCGATCTCGCTCTACCGTCGCGATGGCACTCTGCTCAGCCGCCAGCCGCAGCTCGAAAGTCCCGGGGAGAAAAGTCAGGCGATTCAGCAGGTCTTCGCCAACGCCATCGCGGGGACGGAGCAGGAAACGTTGCGCACCCGGGCCTTGGGGGGCACTCCCCAGATAGTGGCCATCCATACCGTGCCGGGGTATCCGCTGGTTGTTGTCGCAGCGGATTCGGAAGATGTTATCCTGGCTTCCTGGCGGCAACTCGCACTGTTGATTTCCGCGGTAACCGCGGGCGCCATAGTCCTGCTGGCGATCGGCGGTTATCAGATCGGACGCCAATTCAGGATGCAGACGCAGATCGAGGAGGCGCGTGCCCATCAAGAGAAATCTGACCGCGCTCGCGCGATCGCTCAAACTGCAGAACGAATCCAGGCAAAGGCTCGCGATGAACTCAAGGCGATCATGGATCACGCAAGCGACGGTCTCATTTCCATCGAATCTAACGGAACTATCCGGAATTTCAGCAAACCGGCGGAGAATATTTTCGGCTACAGGGCTGATGAAGTAATCGGGCACGACGTGAACATGCTGCTTACCGAGCCGCGGGACCAACGATCTGGCTCAGGTCTTGCGATGGCGACG
>NZ_JAUYAN010000043.1 GCF_030693485.1 Bradyrhizobium sp.
AGATCGCCGACGCCATCGCCGGGGAATGGGAGGCGCAGCCGGAGTTCATCGATCCCCTGTCGATGCCGATGACGCGGTTCGCCAACAGCGTCGTCGATGCCGTGGTCGATCGGGTCGAGGCCGTCACCGACGACGTTGCGAAATATCTCGGCACCGATCTGCTGTTCTATCGGGCCGGCCATCCGCAGGCGCTGGTGGCGCGGGAGGCAGCCCTTTGGGACCCGGTCGTGTTCTGGGCCGCCGAGGCGCTCGGCGCGCATTTTATCCTGGCCGAAGGCATCGTGCATGTCCGCCAGCCGGAGCCTGCGATCGCGGCGGCGCGCGCGGCGCTGCCCGGCGACCCATGGTCAATCGCGGCCGTGCATGTGGTCACGACCCTGACGGGCTCGGCGCTGCTCGCCCTGGCGCTGCTGCGCGGTGTGCTGGACGCCGATCAGGTCTGGAACGCAGCCCATGTCGATGAGGACTGGAATATCGAGCAATGGGGGGGTGATGAGGAGGTTGCGGCGCGCCGCCGGGCGCGGCTGGTCGATTTCAGGGCCGCCGCCAGCATCATCCGGGCGCTGAATCCCGCCGCGTGATGCGTTCCCATTGCGGATCGCACTGCCGCGGTTAACGAGAGGTTTACGCCGCTGGGCTAGCGTTTGCAGTCCAGCGAGTCCTCACGATGCCGATTGCTCCCGTCAATCCGATCCTTGCCGCCGTCGCCGCCAATGGAACTTCAGCTGGCGTCGAGCGCGACCTCGTGCTGCAGCCGGGGACGGTGATCGACGCCAAGGTTCTGAACGTTCTCGCCAACAATATGGTGCGGATCGCGATATCGGGGCTTTCGCTCGACGTGATGTCGCAAATTCCACTGCAGGCCGGCCAGGCCATGCAGCTGGCGGTATCGCAGACCGAAGGCGGCATCAGGCTCGCGGTGGTCGGGCAGGGCACCGGCTCGGTCGGCGACGCCACCGGTGACACCGTCACTCTGGCTCCTGGAGCCCGGACCGATGCCCCCGCCAATGCCACGGCAACCTCGGCCGCGGCGAAGACCATTCTGACGCCGATCGAGAAGCTGGCGGTTTCCACGGCGGCCCAGACCGCCGCCACCCAGCAGGGCAGTCAGGCGCCGCTGTTTGCCAATGCCCAGGCTGTCGCCGGCTCGAAAAACCTGCCGCCGCAACTGCAGCAGGCGGTGACGCTGGTGCTGGCGCAGCGCACCAGCCTCGATCAGAACCTGACCGGCGGCGAGGTGAAAAATGCCTTCCAGAAGTCCGGGCTGTTTCTCGAGGCTTCGCTGGCGTCGGGAGCGCCACCTGCCGGCGTGCCCGATCTGAAGGCGGCGCTGCTCGTGCTTCGCCATACCCTGCTGTCGTCGCTCGGTGGCGCTGCCGCTCCGGCGGATGCAGGCGATGCCGCGGCCCCGCCACTTGCCCCGTCCCAGTCTCCCGACGCCGACGCCTCTGACATTCGAATGCCGCAGGCGCGTCTGGCCGCCGCCGCCGATGTGCCGGCATCGACTGGCGGGTCACGCGCGGCGACCGCCGCCGCGCTGAATGTGCTGCAGGAGGGACTGCAGGAAATCGCCAACGCCCCGCCGCCGGCGATGGGCTCCCCGAAAGAGCTCCGCCCCAATGGCGACGCCGCCTTCCAGACCAACACGCCGCCGCCGTTTCGCGGGGCGCAGCCCTCGGCGCAGCCGGTCGCCTTGCCGTCGCTGCTGACGGATGCGTCACCCGCGACCACCGCGCGTCAGCTGCTCGGCGATACCGAGGCGGCGATTGCCCGCCAGACCTTGTTGCAGGTGGCCTCACTGCCTGACCGTATCGATGCGCCGGCGCCACGGATCGATCCATCGGCGCCGCGCTGGCATTTCGAGATCCCGTTTGCGACGCCGCAGGGCACCGCGATGGCGGAGTTCGAGATTTCGCGCGACGGCGGCGGCAGCGAGGTCGAAGCCGCCAAGCGGATCTGGCAGGCGCGCTTCTCGCTCGACATCGAGCCGGCCGGTCCGGTGCATGCGCTGGTCTCATTGGTAGGCGAGACCACTTCGGTGCGGATGTGGGCGGAACGGCCGGAAACCGCGACGCAGTTGCGCGCCGGTGCTGCGCAACTGAGCCAGGCATTGGCAAAAGCCGAACTGCAGCCCGGCGACATCGTGATCGGCGACGGCAAACCGCCGCAATCGGCGCCGGCGCCCGCCGGGCATTTCCTGGATCGCGCGCTATGAGAGTGGAATCCAGCAGCCGGCTTGCGGTCGCGCTGCACTACGACAAGACTGGCGCGCCGCGCGTCACTGCCAAGGGCAAGGGATCGATCGGCGCCAGGATCATCGAAGTCGCCAGGGAAAACAACATCCCGATCGAGGAAAACGAAGTGCTGGCTGGCGCGCTCGCCAATGTCGAGATCGGCGACGAAATTCCGACCGAACTCTACAAGGCCGTCGCCGAAGTGCTGGGTTTCGTGCTCGGGCTGTCGCGGCGGATGCGGTAACCCCCGCCCGATTGTCATCGTTTCACCACGAAATCAGATGCATCGTCGGTGGCCGTCAACCACATCGGATGCTCCCGTGATCCATCGCCGTCATGCGCTAGGCCTTCTCGCCGCCGCCAGTATTTTGCCCTCCCGCAGCCTTGCCAATGTCTCACCCCAGCGCAGCGAGTTCCGCGACGATCTGGCCAAGCGGTTTACCGCCGAGGGAACGGTCGGCACCTTCGTCGGCTACAAGGTCGACGACTATCTGGTCGTCGCCAGCGACAAAAATCGTTCCGGCGAGGCGATGCTGCCGGCCTCGACCTTCAAGATTCCGAATTCCCTGATCGCGCTGGAGACCGGCGTGGTCGCCGACACGGACAAGGAGGTGTTCAAATGGGACGGGGTGAAGCGAAGCATCGAACCCTGGAACAGGGACCACACGCTGCGCACGGCGTTCGCCGCCTCCGCGGTGCCGGTCTATCAGGACATCGCCCGGCGCGTCGGCGCCGAACGGATGCAGAAATATCTCGATCTGCTGGAATACGGCAACCGCGACATCGGCGGCGGCATCGACCGGTTCTGGCTGACCGGCGATCTGCGCATCGATCCGATGCAGCAGGTCGATTTCGTCGACCGTCTCAGGCGCGGCGTGCTGCCGGTGTCGAAGCGCAGCCAGGAGCTGGTGCGCGATATTCTCGTCGTGACCAAGGTTGGCGATTCCGTCATTCGCGCCAAGAGCGGGTTGCTGGGCGCTGAAGTTGGAAAACCGTCGCTGGGATGGATGGTGGGATGGGCCGAGAAGGGATCGGAGCAAACGGTGTTTGCCCTCAACATGGATTGTCTGGAGCCGCGCCACATCGCCGCCCGCATGACATTGACGCAGCGATGCCTCACCGATATCGGTGCGATCTGATTTGATCGCGCCGCCGCCGAATTCCAGTTCGGTCCACATGGAGAAATCATGAACCCGACCCCAGCCAGGCCACCGCGCTTTCCGCAGCTGACCATGGATCAACTCGATGCGGCGCAGAAGCCGCTCGGGGAGCAGATCGTGAAGGTCTCCAGCATCGGCATCGGCGGTCCCTACAATTCGATGTTGCGCAGCCCGGTGCTGGGCCAGCGGCTGTTCGACCTGTTTCATTATCTGCGCTGGGAAACCTCGATCCCGCTTCACCTCAACGAGTTCGCGATCCTGATCATCGCGCGGCAATGGCGCTCGCAGGTCGAATGGTTCGCCCACGCGCCGATCGCGGCGAAGGCAGGCCTGTCGGACCGGATCATCGCCGAGCTGAAAACCGGCAAGCGGCCGTCCGATATGGCCGAGGACGAGGCCGCGGTGTACGATTTCGTCACCGAACTCACGACGACGCGAAAAGTGTCCGACGCCACCTACGCGAAAGCGAAACGGGTCTTCAGCGATCAGCAGATCGTGGATCTCACGGCGGTGGCGGGCAACTACATCATGGTCGCGATGCTGCTGGCGATGTCCGAGGCCTCGGTGCCGCCGGGCAAGGAGCCGCCGTTTGCGGAGGGTGAGGGGTAGGGCGGGCAAGGCTGTCCGCCCCGGATGGCCGGAGAACCCCGGCGCCCGCCGCAACGCCTCTACACCAAAATCGTCAAAACAACCCCATGTACAGTAGGGCGCCGCTCAGCGGCCACTGGATATCTGCGCGCCGGGCGACGGTACCGGAGCCGGGAAGGCGGTTTCCCGCGCGCGAAAGGCCGTGCTAGAACGCCCTGAAATCCCACGGCAATTGCGGGCGGAAGCACATGAAGGACATCCTGGACACCCTCAAGGAACGGCGCGCGGGGGCGAAACTCGGCGGCGGCGAGAAGCGCATCGAGGCCCAGCACGCCCGTGGCAAGCTGACCGCGCGGGAGCGCATCGAGTTGCTGCTCGACAAGGGCTCGTTCGAGGAATTCGACATGTTCGTCGAACATCGTTCGGTCGAATTCGGCATGGAGAAGACCAAAGTGCCGGGCGACGGCGTCGTCACCGGCTGGGGCACCGTCAACGGCCGCAAGACCTTTGTCTTCGCCAAGGATTTCACCGTGTTCGGCGGCTCGCTCTCCGAGACCCACGCGCAGAAAATCGTCAAGATCCAGGACATGGCGATGAAGGCGAGGGCGCCGATCATCGGGCTCTACGACGCCGGCGGCGCGCGGATCCAGGAAGGCGTAGCTGCCTTGGCCGGCTATTCCTACGTGTTCCGCCGCAACGTCATTGCGTCTGGCGTGATCCCGCAGATTTCCGTCATCATGGGCCCGTGCGCCGGCGGCGACGTTTATTCGCCCGCGATGACCGACTTCATCTTCATGGTGAAGAACACCAGCTACATGTTCGTCACCGGCCCCGACGTGGTGAAGACCGTCACCAACGAGGTGGTCACGGCGGAAGAACTCGGCGGCGCATCCGTGCATGCCACCCGCTCCTCGATTGCCGACGGCGCCTTCGAGAACGACGTCGAGACGCTGCTGCAGATGCGCCGGCTGATCGACTTCCTGCCGTCGAACAACACCGACGGCGTGCCGCAATGGCCGAGCTTCGACGACATCGAACGGGTCGACATGTCCTTGGACACACTGATCCCCGACAATCCGAACAAGCCCTACGACATGAAGGAACTGATCCTGAAAGTCGTCGACGAGGGCGACTTCTTCGAGATCTCCGAAACTTTTGCCAGGAACATCGTCACCGGCTTCGGCCGCATCGCCGGCCGCACCGTCGGCTTCGTCGCCAACCAGCCGATGGTGCTGGCGGGCGTGCTCGACAGCGACGCCTCGCGCAAGGCCGCAAGGTTCGTCCGCTTTTGCGACGCCTTCAACATTCCGATCGTGACGTTCGTCGATGTGCCGGGCTTTCTGCCGGGCACCGCGCAGGAGTATGGCGGCCTGATCAAGCACGGCGCCAAGCTGCTGTTCGCTTTCTCGCAGGCGACCGTGCCGCTGGTCACCGTGATCACGCGAAAAGCCTATGGCGGCGCGTTCGACGTGATGGCGTCGAAGGAAATCGGCGCCGACATGAACTACGCCTGGCCGACCGCGCAGATCGCCGTGATGGGCGCCAAGGGCGCCGTGGAAATCATCTTCCGCAGCGACATCGGCGACGCCGAAAAAATCGCAGCGCGCACGAAAGAATACGAGGACCGCTTCCTGTCCCCCTTCATCGCCGCCGAACGCGGCTACATCGACGACGTCATCATGCCGCATTCGACCCGGCGACGGATCGCAAGGGCGCTGGCGATGCTCAAGGACAAGAAGGTGGAGATGCCGGCGAAGAAGCACGATAATTTGCCGTTGTGAGGGGAACATTGCATGTCCGTGATCGAGGCTGTCGACAAGGTTGAAATCCGCATCCTGGTCGACAACGCGACCGATGTGCTTTCATCGAACCCGTCCTTCGTTGAAAGCGAAGCGGCTTTTATCGGTCGGCGTGGCATGACCAACTCGGCACGATGCCTGTGCTGCGCGGTGCATGGCCTGTCATGCCTTGTCACCGTTCATCGCGGCGGGAAAAGTCATGCGGTGCTGTTCGATACCGGCCCCGAGGACTACGCCTTCGAGCGAAATGTCACGAGGCTCGGCGTCGATCTAGGCGTGGTCGAGAGCATCGTCCTTTCGCACGGCCACTGGGACCATTCCGGCGCGATGTTACTGGCGCTCGGTATGATCCGCGGACGGAATGGCGCCCGCACGGTGCCGTTCTATGCGCATCCCGGTATGTTCGTGACGCGCGGTGTCCGTCAGGCCAATGGTTCGGTGCGCCGGATGGACGATGTGCCCAGCGTAATCGAGCTTTCGGATTTTGGCGCAGCGATGGTCGTGACCACGGAGCCGCAGACGCCACTCGGCGGACTGTTCTATGTGAGCGGCGAAATTCCCCGCGTGTCAGGCTTCGAGCGCGGCTACCCCGGGCAGGTGAAGCGCACGGCCGATGGCTGGGAGCCGGATGAACTGTTGATGGACGAGCGCTGGCTGGCGATAAACATTGCGGGGAAGGGGCTCGTGGTGCTCTCGGCCTGCTCGCATGCCGGCATTGTCAATGTGTGCCGACACGCACGCGCGACATTTCCGGATATTCCGATCCATGCCGTCATGGGCGGGCTACATCTGTCCGGCCCGAACGAAGCGATCATTCCGCAGACGGTAGGGGGGCTCAAGGAGTTCGACATCAAGACAATCGCCGCCGGCCATTGCACGGGCTGGCGCGCCATGACGGCGCTGGCGAAGGAGTTTCCGGATGCACTCGCTCCCACCGCTGTCGGCAAGCAGTTTACGTTCTGAGGTCAGTGGCGCGTGTCAAGCGGCGCGAGAAGGTGGGAGCGCACAGTCCGAGCTTGTGGGCGGATTATCGAAAGCGTAATCCGCCATTGTATTTCGGCGTGTTCTCCAACATCCTTCAGCGGCGGGTTACGGCTTCGCCCAATCCGCGCTACGATTGATCTTGCCTGCGGAGCCCGCCCATGCCCACCGCCTATTTCGTCGTCCGCGCCACCGTCACCGATCCCGCCAAACGCGCTGCATTCGACGCGTGGTATCAGAACGAGCATCTGCCCGACGCCACAAAAGCGTTCGGC
>NZ_JAUYAN010000048.1 GCF_030693485.1 Bradyrhizobium sp.
GGATTTGCCTCGCTGAAGGGCGCCGATCATATCGACATGCTGTTCGTTCATCCGAGCGCGGTCGGGCAGGGCGTCGCCAGGATGCTGTGCGAGGCGCTGGAAAAAATCGCCGGCGGGCGCGGCGCCAAAAGCCTCACGGTCGACGCCAGCGACAACGCGGCGGAATTTTTCCAAAAGCGCGGATACGTCGGCAAGCAGCGCAACACCGTGACCGTCAATGGCGAGTGGCTGGCCAACACCACGATGCAGAAGACGCTCGGCGACGGCACTGCATCAGGAGTTTCCACATGAGCCGCGAACGCCTCTATCTGTTCGACACCACGCTGCGCGACGGCGCGCAGACCAACGGCGTCGATTTCACGCTGCACGACAAGCAGCTGATCGCCCATATGCTGGACGAACTCGGCATCGACTATGTCGAGGGCGGCTATCCCGGCGCCAATCCGACCGACACCGAATTCTTCGCCGTGAGACCGAAACTCGACCATGCGAGCTTCACCGCGTTCGGCATGACACGGCGTCCCGGCCGCTCGGCCTCGAACGATCCCGGCCTAGCGGCATTGCTGGAAGCCAAGGCGGATGCGATCTGCTTCGTCGCCAAGGCGTCGGCCTACCAGGTGCGGGTGGCGCTGGAGACCACCAACGAGGAAAATCTCGCCTCGATCCGCGATAGCGTGAAAGCCGCGAAGTCGGCGGGCCGCGAGGTCATGCTGGACTGCGAGCATTTCTTCGACGGCTACAAGGAGAACGCCGAATTCGCGCTGGCCTGCGCCAGGGCAGCCTACGATTCCGGCGCGCGCTGGGTGGTGCTGTGCGACACCAACGGCGGCACCATGCCGCATGAGGTCGAGAGCATCGTCACAGAAGTGACAAAACAGATTCCCGGCGATCACCTCGGCATCCACGCCCATAACGACACCGAGCAGGCGGTGGCCAATTCGCTGGCCGCGGTGCGCGCGGGGGTGCGGCAGATCCAGGGCACGTTGAACGGGCTCGGCGAGCGCTGCGGCAACGCCAATCTGTGTTCGCTGATCCCGACGCTGCGGCTGAAGCAGGAGTTTTCGGATCGGTTCGACATCGGCGTTTCCGCCGAAAGGATGGCGACGTTGATGAAGGTGTCGCGGACGCTGGACGACATGCTCAACCGCGCGCCGAACCGCCACGCGCCCTATGTCGGCGAAAGCGCGTTCGTCACCAAGACCGGCATTCATGCCTCCGCAGTGCTGAAGGATCCGCACACCTATGAGCATGTCTTGCCTGAAACGGTCGGCAATCACCGCAAGGTGCTGGTGTCCGATCAGGCCGGCCGCTCCAACGTCATCGCCGAACTCGATCGCGCCGGCATTGCCTACGAGAAGAGCGACCCGAAACTGGTGCGGCTGGTCGAGGAGCTGAAGGAACGCGAGGCCACCGGCTATGCCTATGAATCCGCCAACGCGTCGTTCGACCTGCTGGCGCGGCGCACGCTCGGCAAGGTGCCGGAATATTTCCAGGTCGAGCAATTCGACGTCAATGTCGAGCAGCGCTACAATTCCAACGGCCAGCGCATCACCGTGGCGATGGCGGTGGTGAAGGTCGAGGTCGGGGGTGAGCGGCTGATCTCGGCCGCCGAGGGCAACGGCCCGGTCAATGCGCTCGACGTCGCGCTGCGCAAGGATCTCGGCAAATACCAGAAATACATCGAGGGCCTGAAGCTGATCGATTACCGCGTGCGTATCCTCAATGGCGGTACCGAAGCGGTAACGCGGGTGCTGATCGAGAGCGAGGACGAGGAGGGCGAGCGCTGGACCACGATCGGCGTGTCGCCCAACATCATCGACGCCTCGTTCCAGGCGCTGATGGATTCGGTGGTCTACAAGCTGGTGAAATCAAACGCGCCGGTGTGAGGGGCTTCCGTCATTGCGCGCGCAGCGAAGCAATCCATCTCTCCGCGAAAAGAAAGAATGGATTGCTTCGTCGCAAACGCTCCTCGCAATGACGGCTGAGAAAGCGGGGGTCCAATGATCGACCACATCTCCGTCGGCGTCAGCGACCTCGATCGCGCCGCGCGCTTCTATGAAGCAACGCTCGCGCCGCTCGGGCTGTCGCGGCTGGTGACGCGCCCCGCGACCGTCGGGTTCGGCAAGACCTATCCTGAATTCTGGATCAATTTGCGCGCGGGCATGGTACAGGTCGCGCCCGAAAGCGGCGTCCATATCTGCCTCCGCGCGAGGGCCACCGCCGATGTCGATGCGTTCCATGCGGTGGCGCTGCAGGCCGGCGGCCGCTCCGACGGCGGACCGGGGCTTCGCCCGCATGATCGGGCAAAATATTATGCGGCCTTCATCATTGATCCCGACGGCAACCGCATCGAGGCGGTGACGTTTCCCGGGGGATGAATAATTCCCAAACATCCGCAACACGGACACGGCGGGCCGCGAAGAGACACGTCAGCCGACCTTTGGTGCCTCGCCGCCAACTGACCTTTTGCCATTTCCCTTCGGCTCTCAACGCTTCGGCAGTCGACGATCAATCCAATAAATCTGCCAAAGTAGGGCTAGAATGGGCAGCAATGGGGCGAGCGCAACAAGGTCATGGGCGTAGTATTGCGCTGGCGTAGAAAAGCAGGTGAACGGCTGATTCTGATAAGTGGTAGACTGAGATTGTCTTGGAGGGAGAAGCAGGTAGTGGCGGAGTTCATCCCCCCATCCAAAGCGAAGAACAGAGGCGGGGTTCTCGTGATTCACTCGTGGTGGGGGCTTACGGACTCGTTCCGTGACTACGGCCAAGTGCTCGCCGATCAGGGTTTTGTTGTTGGGCTCTCAGACCTGTTTGGTGGCAAAACGGCTCACACAGCCCAAGACGCGAAGCGACTCAGAAGCGGACCCCGCCGCGAGCCGATGTACAAGTCGCTCGTTCGTGATCTGATCGAAGTGCAAGATCGGGCACAATCAGATGCGCCGCTCGGTGTGGTGGGTTTTTCAATGGGTGGGCATTGGGCAGTTTGGCTTTCGCAACGACCCGATCTGCCGATCGCATCTGTAGTTTTGTATTACGCCGCCCGTGGTGGCGACTTCTCCAACAGCCGCGCTTCATATCTCGCTCACTTCGCCGGGACCGATGAGTGGGTTTCAAGCGCTTCGCGGCGAACAATGGAACGTCAGATCAAGTCAGCGCAACGGCCCTACGCCAGCTTTGACTATCCGGAAACCGGACATTGGTTTGCCGAAACGGCTGCATCGGAGAGTTACCAGTCCGAAGCCGCCCAGATTGCGATGAAGCGAACCATCCAGCACCTCAAGTCAACGCTCAGGTGGAAATGAGCTAAAGCCTGTTGGCCAGTTCGGGTGCGATATCCTTGCCATCCACCGCGCGTGCGGCGGCGGCGCGCAGCCGTGGCAGGATGTCCTCGACCCGTTCGGCTTTCAGAATATCGACCTGCAGATTGGGGCGGATGAATTCGGTTTCGCGCATATGCGCGAGCAAAGCGAGCAGCGGCTCCCAGAAGCCGTCTATGTTGGCGAGCAGGATCGGCTTGGTGTGGCGGCCGAGCTGCTGCCAGGTCAGTTGCTCCACCAGTTCCTCCAGCGTGCCGATGCCGCCGGGCAGCGCCACGAAGGCGTCGGAGTGCTCGAACATCAGCCGCTTGCGCTCGTGCATGTCGGGCGTGATGATCAGCTGCTGCACGCGCTTGAGCGCATTTTCGCGGGCAGTCAGGAACTCGGGAATGATGCCGGTTACCGCGCCGCCGTGATCGAGCACGGATTTGGCCACGGCGCCCATCAGCCCGACCGAGCCGCCGCCATAGACGAGGCGGATGCCGTCCTCGGCGAGGGTCTTTCCAAATGCAATGGCGGTTTCGACAAAGCGGGGGTTTGTGCCGGGGCCGGAGCCGCAATAGACGCAAACGGTTTTGATCGTGGTCATATTGGGCATGTGGCACCGCAACGTAGGGGCGTCAACCCTTGCGAATTCACAAAGGCGATTTGAGTCGTCCCATAAAGGGGGAAATCGCGAAAGATTTGCAGCGTTTGAGGGTGCACCCGGCGCGCAAACACTCTATATCACGCAGCATGCCAGTGAACCGGAACTCAGGCGCGACCGCGGGTCGGCGCAGCGTCTTGCCTCAGGTCTTTCTTGATGGCCCACGCTGATCCGCACGCCGGCGCTGGCGCAGCGCCGCCCTCCCAAGGAATTCCCGGAGACAAGTCGATCGAGCAGGCTTCCCTGATGGGGACGCTGGCGCATCTGTGGCCCTATATCTGGCCCGGCGACCGCGCCGACCTGAAGGCGCGCGTGGTCTGGTCGATGGTGCTGCTGCTGGCCGCGAAGCTCGCGACGCTCACGGTGCCGTTCACCTTCAAATGGGCGATCGATGCGCTGACCGGCGCCGACACCGCGCCGGTGCAGGCGTCGAACTGGATGCTGTGGCTGATCGCCTCGCCCCTGATCATGACCGCGAGCTATGGCGGCCTGCGGGTGCTGATGGCGGTGCTGACCCAGTGGCGCGACGGAATTTTCGCGCGGGTGGCGATGCATGCGGTGCGCAAGCTCGCTTATCTCACCTTCGTCCACATGCACGAACTGTCGCTGCGCTTTCACCTCGAGCGCAAGACCGGCGGGTTGACGCGGGTGCTGGAGCGCGGCCGTTCCGGCATCGAAGTCATCGTGCGGATGGTGATCCTGCAACTGGTGCCGACCGTGGTCGAGGTCGTCCTGCTGATGGCGGTGCTGCTGTGGGTGTTCGACTGGCGCTACGTGCTGGTCACCCTGATCACCGTCGTGATCTTCATGTACTACACCTACGTCGCGACCGAATGGCGGATCGAGATCCGCCGCAAGATGAACGAGTCCGATACCGAGGCCAACACCAAGGCGATCGACTCGCTGCTGAACTACGAGACCGTGAAGTATTTCAGCGCCGAGCAGCGCGAGGCAACCCGCTACGACCGTTCGATGGAAGGCTACGAGCGCAACAGCGTGAAGACCTATACTTCGCTGGCGGTTCTCAATACCGGGCAGGCGGTCATCTTCACCGCGGGTCTCACCGCGACCATGGTGATGTGCGCGATCGGGGTGCGCAACGGCACCAATACGGTCGGCGACTTCGTCATGATCAACGCCATGATGATCCAGCTGTACCAGCCGCTGAATTTCATGGGCATGGTCTATCGCGAGATCAAGCAGGCGGTGATCGACATCGAGAAGATGTTCAGCGTGCTGTCGCGCAATCCTGAAATCAAGGATGTCCCCGGCGCCCAGCCGCTGATCGTGACCTCGGGCAATGTGCGTTTCGACGATGTGAGGTTTTCCTACGATCCCGACCGCCAGATCCTCAAGGGTCTGAGCTTCGAGGTGCCGGCCGGCAAGACGGTGGCGATCGTCGGCCCCTCCGGCGCCGGCAAATCGACCATCTCGCGGCTGCTGTTTCGGCTGTACGACGTCTCCGGCGGCAGGATCCTGATCGACGGCCAGGATATCAAGAACGTCACGCAATCGACGCTGCGGGCCTCGATCGGCATGGTGCCGCAGGACACCGTGCTGTTCAACGACACCATCCGGTACAACATCCGCTACGGTCGCTGGGACGCCAGCGATGCCGAGGTGGAAGAGGCGGCGCAGCTCGCCCAGATCGACGGGTTCATCAAGATGTCGCCGAAGGGGTATGAGACCCAGGTCGGCGAGCGCGGCCTGAAACTGTCGGGCGGCGAGAAGCAACGCGTCGCGATCGCGCGCACCGTGCTGAAGGCGCCACCGATCCTGGTGCTTGACGAGGCGACCTCCGCGCTCGACAGTCATACCGAGCAGGAAATCCAGGACGCGCTGGAGCGGGTGTCACGCAACCGCACCTCGCTGGTGATCGCGCACCGGCTCTCCACCATCGTCGGCGCTGACGAAATCATCGTGCTGGATCAGGGCCGCATCGCCGAACGCGGCACGCACTCCCAGCTTTTGGCATCGGGCGGACTTTATGCCAGTATGTGGAACAGGCAGCGCGAAGCCCAGGAGGCGCGGGAACGCCTCGCCCTGATTGCCGACGAGAACGAAGCGCCGAACCGCACCCCGCCGCCGGTCGACGACGCGCTGGTAACGCCGGGCAAGCCGGAATTGACCGAAATCTGATCCCATCTTCCGCAAGGGGAAGAGGGGCAACCGACAGTGAACCGATAGATGTCCATCGCCAACTCGATCCGCGCTCAAATTCCCCCCATTCATCCCGAGGGCTATCCCTTCATCGGCGGCTTTGCACTGGTGAGCCTGTTCCTGTTCTGGATCTGGACCCCGCTGGGCTGGATCGGCACCGGGTTGACGCTGTGGTGCGCGCTGTTTTTCCGCGATCCGGTGCGGGTGACGCCGGTCCGCGAGGGCATTGTGGTGTCGCCGGCGGACGGGCGCATCTCGCTGATTTCGATGGTGTTGCCGCCGGCCGAACTCGGGCTCGGCGACAAGCCGCTGCTGCGCATCTCGGTGTTCATGAGCGTGTTCAACTGCCACGTGAACCGCAGCCCGGTGACCGGGCGGATCGACCGGATCGCGTACCGGCCGGGCGCCTTCATCAACGCCGAACTCGACAAGGCGAGCGAAGATAATGAGCGCAATTCGCTTGTCATCTCGACGCCGGATGGCCGCATCGGGGTGGTCCAGATCGCGGGCCTGGTGGCGCGGCGAATTGTCTCGTTTGTCCGTGAAGGGCAATCGCTGGGCGCCGGCGAGCGGTTCGGCTTGATCCGTTTCGGCTCGCGGCTCGACGTCTTCCTGCCGGAGGGCAGCAAGGCGCTGGTATCCGTCGGTCAGACCGCGGTGGCGGGGGAGACCGTGCTGGCCGATCTCAGGCTCGGCGACGGTGGCCGGACCTGGCGCGCCGATTAACCATCTCAAGTGGCGGCTGGCCTCGCCGGCCGCCACGGCGCCGCCACAATGGCGCGGCGGTCCGCTAGTTGCTATATCTTGGCGATGCAGACACCCATCGATCCCAAATCTCCGGAAATGCGCCGCCGCCGGTTTCGCCCGATCCCGGTGCGGTTGCTGGTGCCTAACGTCATCACGCTGCTCGCGATCTGCGCGGGCCTGACCGCGATCCGCCTGTCGACCGAAGGGCGGATGGAACTGGCCGTGGCGTTGATCGTGTTCGCAGCCGTGCTCGATGGCGTTGATGGCCGTGTCGCCCGCATGATCAAGGGCCAGTCGAAATTCGGCGCCGAACTCGACAGCCTCGCCGACTTCGTCAATTTCGGCGTCGCTCCGGGGCTGATCCTGTATTCCTGGACGCTGCACGATCTGAACAATGCTGGCTGGATCGCCGCGATGGTATTCGCGATTTCCGGCGGCCTGCGGCTGGCGCGCTTCAACGCCACCATGGACGATCCGAACAAGCCGGCCTTTGCGGCGAATTTCTTCACCGGCGTTCCGGCGCCCGCCGGCGCGATCCTGGTACTGCTGCCGATCTATCTTTCATTCCTCGGCGTTCCGGTGCCGCCGGTCGGGCTGACCACCGCCTACACGCTGCTGATCGCCTTCCTGATGGTGTCGCGAGTGCCGGTGTTTTCCGGCAAGACGGTGCGTCTGCGGGTGCCGCCGGCGATGGTGCTGCCGGTTTTCGTCTCGGTGATCTTCTTCGTGGCGCTGCTGATCGGTTACCCTTGGCACATTCTGTCGGTGGGGTCGGTGCTCTACCTCGCGAGCCTGCCCTGGGGCTGGAAGGCCTATCGCGGCCACGAGCGGGCCGCCGCGGCGCTGGCGGCAGCTCCGCCGGCCGATGCCGCCCCGTCGGATCCCGCCGCGCCGCCGTTCGTTCCGCCGGCTGCCGAGCCGGCAACGGATGACCGTCCGGCCCGGCTGAACTGATCTGCCGGCCCCGCGGGCGACCTATCCTTCAGATATCTGCCATGAGTGCCGCCGAGTTGGGTTCGGTCCCAATCTCGGCTATAGGCAGATCAATGGGCGGCTCGATAACGGCTGTCCTTCAAAATCTGGAGAGAAACGCCCGTGACGAAATCCGCATCCGCGCCGCTGCCCGCATCCGTCCTCGAAGCCCTGGCGCGCTACGACACCCCGACCATCTGCAATGCGATGGAGATCGTCGCCCCCGAACGCCGCCTGATCGGCTACACTACCAAGCCCCTGGTCTGTCCATTTCCCGATCTGCCGCCAATGGTCGGCTATGCGCGCACGGTGACGATCCGCTCGGTCGTAAAATCCGGCCTGCCGGCCGACGAGGCGTCGAAACGGCGCATCGACTATTACGAATATATGGGCACCGGCCATGGCCCGCGCATCACCGTGATCCAGGACATCGACGGCCCCGACGTCGGCTACGGCGCGTTCTGGGGCGAGGTGCAGAGCAACGTGCACAAGGCGCTCGGTTGTCTCGGCGTCATCACCGACGGCTCGATCCGCGATATTCCGCAATGGGCGCCCGGCTTCCAGGCGCTGGCAGGCTCGATCGGCCCGTCGCACGCCTGGGTTCACGCCGAAAGCTTTGGCGGCGAAGTTCGCGTCGCCGGCATGACGGTGCGTTCCGACGATCTCATTCACGCCGACAGCCACGGCGCGATCGTCATCCCGCACGATATCGCAGCCAGGGTACCGGATGCCTGCGAACTCTGCGCCCGCCGCGAGACGCCGATTCTCGAGATCGCGCGCAGCAAGGACTTCTCGCTTGAAAAGCTCAAGGAAGCGCTGAAGCGCTCCGCTGAAATTCACTGACGGAAACAGCAACACTTCGACAAGGGTTAACGTCATGAGCAGATGGTTGGTTGCGCTGGCGATGGCTGTTGCCGGCATCGTCAGTGCGCAGGCGCAAGGCTATCCAACGCGGCCGATCACGCTGATCGTGCCGTTCCCGCCGGGCGGCTCGACCGACGCTGCGGCCCGCATCCTGGCGGAGCGGATGCGGGTGCCGCTCGGCCAGCCGATCGTGATCGAGAACGTCGGCGGCGCCGGCGGCAGCATCGGCGTCGGGCGCGTCGCGCGCGCGGCGCCCGATGGTTACACCTTCGACATCGGCCAGTGGGATACCCATGTCGGCAGCATCATCTACAAGCTCGACTATGATCTGGAAAAGGATTTCGAACCGATCGCGCTGATCTCGAACAATCCGCAGCTCCTGGTCGCCAAGATCGATCTGCCGGCAAACACGCTTGGCGAACTCGTGAACTGGATGAAGGCCAATCCCGACAGGATCAATTTCGTCAACCAGAACGCAGCCGCCAATGTCACCGGCGTGATGTTCGAGAAGCTCACCAAGCAGAAGGTGCAGTTCATTCCCTATCGCGGCGCGGGACCGGCGATGACCGACCTGATGGCGGGCACCGTGGACCTGCTGGTCGTGCAGGGCGCCGTGGCGTTGCCACAGATCCGCGCCGGCAAGATCAAGGCGCTTGCCAATCTGTTGGTGGCGCGATCGGCCT
>NZ_JAUYAN010000049.1 GCF_030693485.1 Bradyrhizobium sp.
CAAGCTGGTCGGCATCGAGGGCAACACGGTGCTGGTACGAGGCCTCGACTGCCTCGACGAGACGCCGCTGCTGGACATCAAGCCCGACCGCTGCGAATTCACCCCGCTGGCGCAGCCGCACCCCGGGGATTTCGAGACGGAGTAGGGGGTGGGGTTACATGCGTGGCAAATCATGAAGCCGATAATGCTAGCTGCGCTGCTCGCGGCCGCATGTTGCGGCGGCGCGCCCACTTACTCCCTTGCGGAGGAGGCGCCGACCGTTGACGATTTCGATTGGGGCAAGGAAAAGTCAACCGGCATTGGAATCGCTTCATCGCTAAGTGCCCCTTCGTTTAACTTTTTCGACGTTGGGGATCTTTCCTATTACAGCTTGTATCTGGTCCATCAGGTGCTGGGCAGTCTTTCAAATGCTACAGGAGTGGCGGTCGACAGGGGTCTAAAGAGTTCATCGCTTTCAATCGTTCACGACACAAAAGTTTTCGACCGGCTCAGGAGCGAAAAGCAACACTTTCGGGTGTTGGGAATCTCAGATGCGGTCATCGAAAGTCTGGCGCAAAGGGCATCCGACGACACCACAACGTGTTTAACGATGACTCATTCTGACGAGAACGGCGATATCAAATTCACGATCATTCTTTTGTCAGAGAAATTTAATAATTGTCTGATTAGCGGGCTACTGGGGTCGTTTGGAATCCGCGGTACCGCAGATGTCACGATCAGGACGCTAACCAGTGCTTGTGTCCTTTATGAAGGTCGACGTCGTGGTCTTCGTGACCGCAGAAGCCTTGTTAAAGAAACTCCCAAACTTCGCGATGTGTGCTTGGCCAAAGCGTTGGAGAAGCCAAGCGATGTCAATACCGCGAAGTAATACTTGGGCTACAACGCTTCGAGCGCCGCGATCAACTTCGTCGCATTATCCTCCAGCACCTTGACGTCTTCCTTGCGGCTGGCGGGCGGCAAGAGCGCGATGCCGTCGTGACGGGGCATCACATGCATGTGCAAATGAAACACCACCTGTCCGCCGGCGGCCTCGTTGAATTGTTGCACGGTGATGCCGTCGGCCTTGAAGGCGGTCATCGCCGCGGCTGCGATCCTGTGGGCGCCGCGCGCGACATGAGCGTAATCCTCGGGCCTGATGTCGAGGATGTTGCGGGCAGGGGCCTTCGGAATCACCAGCGTGTGGCCCGGCGCGCGCGGCATGATGTCGAGAAACGCCAGCACGTGGTCGTCCTCATACACCTTGTGGCAGGGAAACTCGCCGCGCAGGATCTTGGCGAAGATGTTGTTGGTGTCGTAGGCGGGCATGGCAGTCTCCTCGAAGTCGATTGTACTGTCGGGTCTGGCAACCGGGACCGTCAAGACGGCTCTTCGGCAACTTTACGAAACGGTCCGGCGTCGGTGAGTTCGCGCGCCGCCT
Organism: Bradyrhizobium sp.; assembly: GCF_030693485.1. Classification (GTDB taxonomy): domain Bacteria; phylum Pseudomonadota; class Alphaproteobacteria; order Rhizobiales; family Xanthobacteraceae; genus Bradyrhizobium. Next base: position 1,418 of record NZ_JAUYAN010000049.1, read on the forward strand.
CCGCGACATAGGCGCGCTCGCGCTTCAGGTACTCGTCGATGGCGCTCGCGAGGCCGGGGTCGGCGATGTAATGCGCGGAATAGGTGGTCTGCGGCAGGTATCCGCGCGCGATCTTGTGTTCGCCCTGCGCGCCGGCCTCGACGGTTTTGAGGCCGCGCGCAATCGCAAAATCGATCGCCTGATAATAGCAGACCTCGAAATGCAGGAACGGGTGATGTTCGATCGCGCCCCAATGGCGGCCGAACAGGGTGTCGGAGCCGATGAAATTGATGGCGCCGGCGATCCAGCGCCCCGCGCGCTTGACCATCACCAGCAGCACGTCGTCAGCCATGGTTTCGCCGATCAGCGAATAGAACTCCCGCGTCAGGTAAGGGCGGCCCCATTTGCGCGAGCCGGTCTCCATGTAGAAGTCGAAGAAGGCGTCCCACGCGTCTTCGGTGATGTCGCGGCCGGTCAGCGCGTGGACCGAGATGCCCTCGACGGAGAGCGCCTCGCGCCGTTCGCGCTTGATCGCCTTGCGGTGGCGCGAATTGAGCGTGGCGAGGAAATCGTCGAACGAGTTGTAGCCGTGGTTGTGCCAGTGGAACTGCTGGTCGGTGCGTTGCAGGAAGCCGTATTCGGCGAGGAACTTCCATTCGGATTCGCGGGCAAAGGTGACGTGGACCGATGACGCCCCTGTCGCCTCGCACAGTGCGACGAGGCCGCTCGCCAACGCGGTGCCGATGCGCTCACGATCGAGGCCGTCGCGGATCAGCAGGCGCTGGCCGGCGGCTGGGGTAAAGGGCACCGAGGCCTGCAGCTTCGGATAGTAACGCCCCCCGGCGCGCTCATAGGCATCGGCCCAGCCGCGGTCGAACACGTATTCGCCCTGGGAGTGCGATTTCAGATAGCACGGCACGATGCCGGCGATCGCGCCATTGAGCTTGGCGACGAGGTGGCGCGGACCCCAGCCGGTTCGCGCGCAGGCCGATCCTGAGGCCTCCAGCGCCGAGAAGAATGCGTGTGAAACGAAGGGGTTATAGGAGCGTCTTGATGCTGCGCCGGACTCCGTTGTTGGCTCACGTGAAGCCAGAGTGTCGAGCCCATCGAGGCTGTCGGGACCGCAAGGCGGATTGGCGCAGGCATCCCAATCGGCGGCCGGAATCTGGCTGACGGACGGCAGCGATTCGAGGGTGATTTCGGATGACGCCATCAGCAAAAAGACCGGTCACGGGTTGCGATCAGCCATCGCACATGGTGACCAACATTGTTGAAGATCGGGCATTGTGGTCACGACTTCAAGGCCATGCGGCGCGCATCAGGCCTACGGCACGAACCCTTCAAAGGTGATCTGATCGGCATAGCGCGCCGCCCGTTCGCGCTGCTCCGGCGTGCGCACGGTCCAGGTCAGCAACGGCAGCCCGAACACATGGCGGGCGATCCAGGGCGCCAACGCCGGCAAATCGTTGATCCAGTACGAGACGAAATGCGGTCGGGTACGGAAGACGTGGCGCAGATGCAGCATGCCGTCGCGCTGTGCCGGCGTCAGCTTGTTCCAGTAACCGTCGTCGTAACTGCGCTGCGCAATGATACCGCGCGGACGCTCCGGGATGGTTTCGCGCAACGCCAGCACCTGGTCGGGGTCGAATGACATCACCGCTGCCGGGCCCGAATAGCCTGCCAGCACCTGCGCCATCCGCGCCACCAGCTTGCGGTCGCCGTCAAAATGGCTCTTTACCTCGATCACCAGCGGCACGCGGCCGTCGACCAGCGCGCAGAGGTCGCCGAACGACATCATCCGCTCGGCGGTGTCCCGGAAATTGACCGCCTTGAGTTCGGCCGCGGTCTTGCCGAGCAGGGCGCCCGTGCCTTCGGTGAGACGGCCGAGTTCGTCGTCATGGTGCACCATGGCCTCGCCGTCGGCGGTGAGCTGCAGATCGACCTCGATGGCGAAATTGCCCGCGATCGCGGCGGTAACCGCGCCCGGCATGTTCTCAATGATGCCGCGCGCGGCGTCATGCAGCCCGCGATGGGCCACCGGCCGCGCCGTCAACCAGTCAGGCGCGCGCACCTGATATCTCCCTTACGAGACCTCGAACACGCCCTCGACCTCGACCGCAGCGTCGGATGGAAGCGAAGCGACGCCGACGGTGGTGCGGGCATGGCGGCCCTTGTCGCCGAACGCCGCGACCATGAGGTCGGAAGCGCCGTTCAGCACTTTCGGGCCATCGAGAAAATCCGGCGCCGAATTGACGAAGCCGCCGAGCCGGACCACGCGGACCACCTTGTCGAGATCGCCGAGCGCTGCCTTGATCTGTGCCAGCAGGTTGATCGCGCAACCCTTGGCCGCGGCGTTGCCCTGCTCGACGGTGACGCCGGCCCCCAACTTGCCCTTGGCGATCAGCTTGCCTTCCGGATTGACGCAAACCTGCCCCGAGACGAACAGCAGGTTTCCGGTGCGGACGAAGCCGACGTAATTCGCCACCGGGTTCGGCGGCTCATGCAACACCACGCCCTGCGCCGCAAGTTTCTGCTCGACCGTACCCGCCATGATTCGTCCCCGTTTGCATTGACGTTTAAGTTGTTCTGCACCCGATCTCGACGCGGCCGGGCCGCTTTGTTTCGCGCATCGTGCCATCACTTGCAAGCGAGCCGCCGGTTGGACGGGAACTGCGGGAAAACACGGCAATCCCCAAGCAATCCCGAGGCAATTCCCGCTTTTTTGTGAAGCGGCCCTAGTTGCGGCGCAATAGGGCGCTCAGTATTGTGTGATTCACGGCGCAAGGAAGACAATAGATGGCTCGCTGGTTCCCGATTTCGCCGCGTGATGTCAGCCCGTTTTTGCTGACTGCCGCCACTGCTTTTGTCATGACAGGTCTTGCGGGCGGCAGCGCGCAGGCCGCGGCCGGCGGCCCGTATCTCGCGCATCAGGCGCTCTATGAACTCAAGCTGGTGAAGTCGCGCGGCTCGAACTCGATCAACAGCGCGCGCGGACGGATCCTCTACAATTTTTCCGGCAGTGCCTGCGAAGGCTATACCTCGGAATTCCGCCAGGTCTCGGAACTGGACAGCGGCGAGGGCAAACGGACGCTGAGCGACCTGCGCTCGACCTCCTGGGAGGACGGCGACGGCAAGAGCTATCGTTTCAAGATCTCGACCCGGATGAACGACGCCGACTCCAGCCCGGTCGACGGCATGGCGGAACGCAGCGGCAATCAGATCACGGTCAAACTGAAACAGCCGGAAGCCAAGACCTTCACGCTCGACGGCGCTACGGTATTTCCGACCGAGCAGATTACGCGCATCATCTCGGCCGCCCGCGACGGCAAGTCCGTGCTGGAGCTGATGGTCTATGACGGATCGGACAATGGCGAAAAGGTCTACAATACGTTGTCGGTGATCGGCCAACCCATCCCGGGCGACCGCAGCATCGAGACGCCCGATCCCTCCACCGCCAGCGACACGATGAAATCGCTGACGCGCTGGCCGGTCACGGTGAGCTATTACGACCGCGACGCCAAGGCGAGGGACGGCGAGCAGACACCGGTTTACGCGATGTCGTTCGAACTGTTCGAGAACGGCGTCTCGCGGGCGCTGGTGCTCGACTACAATGATTTCGTCATCTCCGGCGCGCTCGGCAAGTTCGACGTCAAGGATTCCAAGCCGTGTAAGTGACGGCGGAGGTGTTGCGCACCATCCTCGCAACGTCGTCCCTGCCTAGTGCGCAATTGCGCACGGGGCGCAGTCACCCATAATCCCGGTCCTCTGTTGTTGCAGAAGGTATTTAACACCAACACCTCACCGATAAGCCGCGGCGTATGGGTCCCTGCGTTCGCAGGGACGACGGATGAGGGATTACGTTTCAATTCTACAGACATGTATTCGCGATCTCGCGGCGCGATTCGCCCGAGTTTTGCTCTTCGCCGTCACGCCCTCTCCAGTTAGAGGGCGCAGGGAAAGCCGGATGCGCGCTGGCACCCGCGGTCTCGTGTGCAATGTAGTGGTGGAAAGCGCACACGAGCATACAGGTCCAGCGGAAACATCCGACTTTCCCTGCGCAGTGGTCTTACGGTTGCTTCGTGATCTCCCCGGTGAGCCCAGCTCAATTGCCACCGTCACCTGCGGGAATGACCGCAAGCTTGACACCTTCGTCGGTGGTGTCAGGACCATACGACTTGGCCGTACGCTTCGGCATCGCCCGTCTCGCGCGCCGCCGCGTCCACCGCATCCCCGACCCGCGTTCGTGACGTTCGCGAAACGCCCCTCTTGGTGGGACGGGATGCGGAGAGATATAGCCTGATTTCCAGTTCTGTAAAACAGAAATATTTTTTTCACGAGGGGCTTGACAGTGATTCCGATAAACAGAAGTAATTTGCCCGTCCGGTAGATTGTTGAACCGGCTCAACAAATCGGCGTTTTGCGGACGGTTGGTCGTCAGAGTTTTTTCGTAGCTGTTATTTGCATTGCTCCAGAATGCCTGAGATCGCCTGATCGGAGCACATGATGCCGCCCCACTGATAGCCGATGCGGCCGTGGAATTCGATCTTGAACCAGTCGTAACCGTCCATCGTGCCGGCGCGCTCCAGCAGCGTGATGCCGCTCTTCTCGGTCAGGCTCGCCAGCTTCGGCGACGACATCGACGGCGCGCTGCGCATGATGCCGCCAAGCGACATGCCCGCCATCGGAAGCCGGCCCTGCCCGGCCGGCGCGCGCGGGGCGGGAGGATTTTCGTTGCGATCGCAGCGGCCCGTCCGCGGCGCCTGATGGAAACCGGGGCCGCACGGATCGGTATTGCCGAGGCCGGGCCGGCCGCCCTGCGCGGCCTCCTGCGGCCTGAACCGGCATTGCGCGGATCCCCAGTCCGGAATTTCAACCGTGATCCGGGCCTGGTCCGGGGAGATCCGCACGGCGTAATCGCCGTCGGAAAACCGCAGGGGATCGACGGGGCTCTTTTTCAGCCGCAACGTCCCGCCCTCGATCGGGCCGGCCGTGATCGCGTCCAGTCCGATCACCGTCAGCGTGATGGCGTTGCCCTTGTCACAGGAATAGGTGCGGGTCTGCGCGTCGGCGACGCCGGCAGAAAACATCGTGACGGCCAGGACCGCCACGGCGAATAGCGGGGCTGGCCGTATGGCCACGGCGTGACTGCTGGTCACGCCGTGGATAC
>NZ_JAUYAN010000076.1 GCF_030693485.1 Bradyrhizobium sp.
GCGGTCAGCGTGCGCGAGGCCGCGCGCCGCGCCGGGGTCTCGCCGGGCGCCCCGTTCCGGCATTTTCCGAACCGCGACGCCCTGATGACGGCGGTGGCCGGCGAAGCGCAGCAGCGCTTCCGGGCCGAGATATCAGCCGCGTTGGCCGATGTGCCTGACAGCGACCCGCTGGCCCGGTTTCGCGCGCTCGGGCTCGCCTATCTGCGCTGGGCGATGCGCAACCCGGCCCATTTCGAGATCATCTCCAGCGGCCGGTATTTCGTCCATGACAAGGCGTCCGAACTGTCCCGCGACAATGCCGAATTGATCGGCCTGGCCGAGCGCACCCTGGCCGATGCGTTTGCGCTGGGCCAATTGCGCAGCGCAGACCTGAAACGGGTCCAGATCGCCGGCCGCGCTTTGGTCTATGGCTTCGCCCGCATGAACATCGACGGGCACTTTCCGCGCTGGGGCGTTGCGGAAGAGGAGGCCGGGCCGACCGCCGAGGCGATCCTCGATCTGTTCATCGAGGGCATCGCCAGAAAGCCGCCCGGCCGGTAGTCGGTCGAGTGTCGGCTGAAGCACAATTCGGAACAAACGCTTGTCGTGACCGTTTTTCGTCGACAGCAGAGGAGAACGAGATATGGCCATCGAATTCCGCGAGACAGGAACCTTGATCGGCAGCGACAAGGTCGAAGGAACCGCCGTTTACGGCGCCAACAGCGAGAAGATCGGAACCATCGAACGCGTCATGATCGACAAGATCAGCGGCAGGGTTTCCTACGCCGTGCTGAGCTTCGGCGGGTTTCTGGGCATCGGCGACGATCACTATCCGCTGCCCTGGCAGTCGCTGAAATACGACACCAATCTGGAAGGCTACATCACGGGCATCACGCAGAAGCAGCTTGAAGGTGCGCCCCGATACGGCAACGACAACAGCTGGAACTGGTCGGACACGTCCCGCACCCGTGCGGTAAACGACTATTACGGCGTGCCGCTGACCGCTTGAGCGCTTACTCTCCCCTGGAGGGTCCCTCCAGGGGAGGTGCCCGCAACTGCGGGGGCGCGCCGCTGTCCCGACCCGCGCGCGAAAGCGCCCATGTGCAAAATTGCTCATTCACGCCGGCGGCAAATTCATTGCGCGTTCATGACGTTTCCCCTACATTTTTATGACACGTCGCAGGCTCCGGATGCGACGTCCGTCTCCTGGTCATCGCCAGCCAAGGCTCAAAGGCAGTGCCGGGTATAGTTGCGTCCCGTCCATGGCGCCCGCGCCAAATCCAGGTCCCGTCGCTACCGTTGCCGCCGCAGGCCTCGCCTCGATAGGCTTCTGGCGGCTGTTTGCCGTCGCGGCACCCCATCTGGCGGCGATCGGCCTGATGCTGCAGACCGAAAGCGACTTCGGTTCGCGGGTCGGTTTTCTGCTGTCCTGGGGGCTGCTGAACTTCTTCTGGATCGCGCTGCTGCGGCGTCCGGCACTGTCGGGCGCGCTGTCGCTGACCCTGGTCGTGGTGCTGATCCTGCTGTCGCAGCTCAAGCACGGCATCGTGCAGATGACCGCGAACTTCATCGACGTGATGGTGATCGACCGCGACAGCGCGGCGTTCCTGTTTACGATCTTCCCCAACCTGCGCTGGTCCGTGATCGGCGCGGCTGTCCTCATCCTCCCCCTGATGTACGCGCTGTGGTGGCTCGACCCGTTCCGGATCCGCCGCCTGCCAGCGCTGGCCAGCAAGCTGGCCTGTCTGGCCGCGCTGGTGGGATATGCCTATGTGTGGCCCGAGCACCCCTGGCGCGGCTATCACAACGACGGGTATCTTTCGAAATTCTCCTACTCCGGCGTCACCGCGGTGTCGGATTTCCTCAATTACGGCTTCATGGAATCCGACGCCGTCGCGGCCGAACGCCTCAAGGTGCCGCTGGAAGACGCTTGCGCGCCCTCGGGGCGGCGGCCCCACATCATCATGATCCATGACGAGTCGAGTTTCGACGTTCGGCAGGCCAGGGGGATCAAGCTTCCCTCGGGCTATGGCAGTCACTTCAAATCGACGGACGGCAAGTCGCGCACCTTCATGCCCGAGATCAGCGGCGGGGCCAGCTGGGCGACCGAATACAACGTGCTGGCCGGGCTGTCGTCGCGCTCGTTCGGCCGTTTTTCCTATTTCGTGACCCGCATCGCCGCGGGCCGCGTCGAGCGCGGCTTGCCGCTGGCGCTGCGCCGCTGCGGCTACAGCACGACGTCGCTCTATCCGGCCCATGGCGCGTTCATGAGCGCGCGCCAATTCCACACCACCACCGGGATCCAGAATTTCCTGGACGCGCGTGCTCTCGGCGCCAGGGGCGTCGAGCCCGACCGCTTCTTCTACGACAAGGCCCTGAGCCTGTTGTCGCAGGACGCACTGGCGAAGCCGCAGTTCATCTTCGTGTACCTCGCCGCCAATCACTTCCCGTGGGAGAAGCCGTTTCGTGCCGACTTGACGCCGTCATGGTCCGGTCCGGGCAACGGACCGAAGATCGATGAATATCTGCGCCGGCAGACGATGAGCGCCGACGACTATTCGGCGTTCGTGGCGGGGTTGAAGAAGAAGTTTCCGGCGCAGCCGTTCCTGATCGTGCGCTATGGCGATCACCAGCCGGAATTCTCCGCGGATATCCTCGACCCCGGTCTTGATGAGGCCGCCGTCGGCAAGAAATTCGAGAATTACGACCCGCGTTACTTCGCGACCTATTATGCGATCGACACCATCAACTTCGAGCCGGTGAAGAGCCCCGTGGTGATGGAAACCATCGACGCGCCCTATCTGCCGCTGGTGATTCAGGAAGCCGCGGGAATTCCGCTCGATCCCTCGTTCGAGGAGCAGAAGAGCATCATGATGCGCTGCAAGGGTGTGTTCTACGCCTGCAAGGGCGGCGCGGAAGCCCGGCGCTTCAACCGGCTGTTGATCGACGCCGGTTTCGTCAAGAGCCTCTAGCACCGGAGGTGAACATGCCAGCCTCCGTTGCATCCGAAACAGGCTCGACCGGCGCCGCGCGCGGCGTCCGCTTCCATGCCGGCGTTGGCATGGTGGTCGCATTGCATCTAGCGGCGTTGGCTGTCCTGCTGTCGTGGGAATACGGCCCCTTTGCGATCACCCTGTCCGTGCTGGCGTGGCTGTTCATCAATTGCCTTTTCCTGCTCGTGCTGCCGCGACCGGGCGTCTCGGCGGCGCTCGCTCTGGTTTTGGTGGTGCTGCTGATCGTGATGTCGCGCTTCAAGTTCGACATTCTGCAGCTGTCGCTGACATTCCTCGATTTCCTGATCATCGATCGCGACACCTTTTCGTTCATGCTCTCGGTATTCCCGCGGTTGTGGACCCAATTGACCGTCGCGCTGGTCGTCGCAGTTCCGGTGCTGTGGCTGGTCTGGCGCGCCGATCCGTTTCGCATCGGACGCCGACTTTCGCTGGCCGTTCTTGTCGCAACAACGCTGTCGATGTCGGTGATGTCGGTGGCGGCGCCCGAAGAGCCGTGGGAGCCGTTCCAGGGCGTCAACCACATTTCCAACCTTGCGCGCTCCGGCGTGGTGGCGGTGTCGCGGCTGACCTCGACCGGATGGATCGAGGCCGATCCGGCTGAGAGCGGTCTGACCCCGCGAGCCCACGCTGCCGGTCGTCCTGCGCTGCCGCCGGGCGAGGATTGCGACACCAGCGTGAAGCGGCCGCACATCATCATGCTGCTCGACGAGTCGAGCTTCGATGTCACCGCGGCCCCCGGCGTCAAGGTGCCCGAGGGCTACACTGATTTCTTCAAGTCGATCGACGGGATCCAGCGCACCATGATTGCGGAAGCGACCGGCGGCCCGACCTGGTACACCGAGTTCAACGTGCTGAGCGGCATGTCGGCGCGATCGTTCGGCGACCTGAAATTTTACGTCACCCGGATCACCGCCGGCCGTGTTGCGCGCGGACTGCCGCAGGCGCTGAAGCGGTGCGGCTACAAGACCTTCTCGCTCTATCCGACCTATGGGAACTTCCTCGGCGCGCGCGCCTTCCAGAAGGGCACCGGGGTCGGCCATTTCATGGACATGGCGGATATGGGCACCAGCGAGGACATGCTGCCCGACAAGTTCTACTTCGATCAGGCCCTCAAGGTGTTTGCGGGCCAGCAGCCGTCCCAGTCGCCGATCTTCATGTTCGTGTATCTCACGGCCAATCATTTTCCCTGGACCAGCGTCTACCGGCCCGACCTGACGCCGGACTGGACGCCGCCGGGCAATACCGCGGAGATCGATGAATATATTCGCCGCCAGCGCATGACCGCAAAGGACTACAGCGATTTCACTGCCCGGCTGGCGCGCGATTATCCGGACCAGTCGTTCATGGTCCTGCGCTTCGGCGACCACCAGCCGGCGATCTCGCAGAAAATGCTGGAGCCCGGCATCGACCGGAAAGTGCTGGCGCAGCGCCTGATGGCGGCGGATCCGCGCTACTTCTCGACCTACTACGCGCTCGATGGGATCAACTTCTCACCGCCCGATCTGTCGTCGGCGCTGGAAACGCTCGATGCGGCCTATCTCCCGATCGTGATCCAGGACGCCGCTGGCGTCCCGCTCGATCCGTCCTTCGCGGAGCAGAAAAAGATCATGCTGCGCTGCAAAGGCCTGTTCTATGCCTGCCGGGGTGGCGCGGAAGCCCGCCGCTTCAACCGCATGCTGATCGACGCCGGCCTGGTGCGGGGGCTGTAGGCCCGCGGGACCCAAAGGTGCCGGGGTTCCGGCCCGGCGAAGCGGTCTGCTGCCTTGAGTGAGGCCTCGAAAACCTGCTACCATCGGCAAGAGTTGGGGCCTTTTTTTTACTGGGTTTTTTGCCATGGTGATGCGTCTGTTTGCGCCGCAGTTTCTCGTGCTCTGGGCCTTCATCGGTTCGGCGCTGGCCGTGCATTTCCGCGGCAAGGTACGGCTCGGGTTCTTCCGGCAACTCACCGACCATTCTACCCTCATGGCGCCCTATAATGTGCTGATGTACCTGTTCTCGGCGGTGCCGAACCGGCCAATTCTGGATGAAGAATCCATCCCCGAACTTAAAGTACTGCGCGACAACTGGCAGCCGATCCGCGAGGAGGCGCTGGTGCTGTTCGCGCAGGGCCAGATCAAGGCCGCGGACAAATACAACGACTGGGGTTTTAATTCGTTCTTCCGCACCGGATGGAAGCGGTTTTACCTGAAATGGTATGGCGCGGCGCTGCCGTCGGCGCTGGCCAATTGCCCCCGGACGGTCGAACTCCTGAATTCGATCCCGAACGTCAAGGGCGCGATGTTCGCCAGCCTGCCGCCCGGCGGCAAACTGGTGCAGCACCGCGATCCCTATGCGGGTTCGCTGCGCTATCATCTGGGATTGCTGGTGCCGAAATCGCCGGGCGAATGCCGGATCTTCATCGACGGCGAGCCCCATTACTGGAAAGAGGGTGGCGGCCTGCTGTTCGACGAGACCTATCTGCACTATGCCGAGAACACCACCAGCGACGACCGCATCATCCTGTTCTGCGATGTCGAACGTCCCCTGCGCACCCGGGCCATGACCGCGGTCAATCGCTGGGTCTCCACGCACATCATCAACGAGAGCGCTACCCAGAACGAGGATGGCGAGCGCATCGGCTGGCTGAACCGGATCTTCGGCTCCGTCTACCAGGTGCGGCTGGTGGGCAAGCGGATGAAGGCCTGGAACAAGCAGGTCTATTATGCGGTGAAGTATCTCTTGATCGGCGGCATCCTCGCCGCCTTCCTGGCGACGGCTTTCACCTGAGGCGGGGTGGGGCGGAAGCGCCGATTCGTGTGCGCGCGGATTGATCCGGGCGCGGCCGGACGCCTGACCATCCTCCCGACCAACAGGGGTTTTCCTGCCAAAACCTTCGGGCGTGGTGCGCCTTCGTCTTGGTGCGGCCTCTATCCCTGCCATTTTCCCGCTGCAAGGCTTGACCGCGGGCGCCAGCATCATATGAGATGAATCCCATGAATTGGATCCGATCGATACTGCTCGTGCTTCCGGTCGCCGCCTGCTCGCCGGCGCTGGCGCAGACCGTCAAATTTGAGGACTCGGCGGCCCTGCTGGGGGCGAGCTGCGCCAAGGATATCGAGGCCAATTGCCGCGGCGTCAATCTCGACCCCACGCGCATGAAGGACTGCCTGTCGCGCAACCAGGATGTGCTGTCGCCGCAGTGCAAGAGCGACTACGGCAAGGCGTTCGAAGCGATCCAGAAGCGGGTAACCGCGCGCGCCGCCGTCTTCAAGCTCTGCGAGCGCGACATCGTCAAACTGTGCGGCGTCACGGACAAGGCCGATCGCACCAAAGCCCTGGAGTGCCTGATAGCGGGGCCGCGCGGCATCGGCATCAATTGCAACAAGTCCGTCATCGAAGCGGGGTATCGCTGATGCGACGGGCAAGCAGAAGCCTGGCCCCTATCGGGCTGCTGGTGGTGGCGCTGCTCGGCTGTGCGGCGCTGCCGGCTCGGGCGCAAACGCCGGCGGCGAGCAGCTCGGAAGACTGGGTCAAGCGACTGGCCGGCCTTGAAACCGCACCGGATCTGGATGTCGCCGCCTTGCGGCAACAGGTGACGGAACGCGTCAAGTCGAGGGCCGATGCGCAGCCGATCAAGCGGCCGCTGGTCGCCCCGCAATTGCTCAAGCTGCCGCAGCTGGTGGCCGATATTCAATTCGACGCCGACGCCGCCGTGGTCCGGCCGGAATCGTACCGGGTGCTGGGGCGGATCGCCGATACGCTGACCCATCCCTCGATGCTCGGATACAAATTCCTGATCGTCGGGCATACCGTGTCGACCGGCCGGCGCGATATCAACCTGTCGCTGAGCCAGCGGCGGGCCGACGTGATCCGTGAAGTGCTGGTCAACACCTTCAAGATCAACCCGAAGCGGCTGCTGTCGCTCGGTCTCGGTGAGGAGCAACTGCTGGACGCCACCCGTCCGGCCGCGCCGGCCAACCAGCGGGTCCACCTCATGACCGTTGGAAGCGCGATTGAGGCAAACCCTCCAGCCGTCGCGCCCGCCACCGTCGCTCCTGCGAAAGCAGGGACCCAAAAGCCCAAGCGTTAGTGTTTGCGCGAAAGCTGTCGACGGGTCGCCAAAGGCCTTGACGAAGGCATGCTCACCGCTACCTCCCGATCTTCTCCCACAGCCAGCGCGCCACGGCGTCCGGCGACGATGCGCCGTCGCCGCCGGCGGCGCGCAGATTGGCCTCGCGCATGCTGGCGATGTCGATGCGGCCAAGCAGCGGCGCCAGCGCCGCGCGCAACGCCTCGTCGTTGGCGCGCTTCGGCGCCAGCAGCACGATGGCGTCGTAGGGCGGGATCGCGCGCCTGACATCGTCCAGCACCACGAGATCGTATTTGGCGATCAGGCCGTCGCTGGTATAGCCCGCGATGACATCGACCTCGCCGGAGCCGGCCGCGGCATACATGAAATCCGGCTGCATCTGCCGCTGCGCGCGAAACTTCAGTCCATATTGCTTCTGCAAGCCGGCCCATTCCGGCCGCGAGAAGAATTCATAGTCCGCCGCCATCGACATGCCCTGGGCATGCGCGGCGAGATCGGCGATCGATCGAATACCCAATGCTTCCGCGCGTTGGCGCGGCATCACCAGCGCATAGGCGTTTTCAAAGCCGAGTTCGCCCAGCAGCGTGATGTTCTGGCGCGCCAGCATGACGTTCAACTCGGCCAGCAGTTCCGCGCGCGGCCTGATGTCGGCGCGGTGAAACTGGTTGACCCACAGCGTGCCGGAATAATCGACATAGACGTCGATGTCATTGGACGCCAGCGCCTCGAAGATCACGTTGGAGCCGAGGCCCTCGCGCGAACTGGCGGAAAATCCCGCAGCCCGCAGCCGCTGCGACATCAGCGCCGACAGCACATACTGCTCGCCAAAGGTCTTGGCGCCGACGATATAGCTCGACGGCGAACGCGACATTGTCGGTACCAGCGTGGCCGCCACCAGCGCGGCGATGCCGGCGCTGCCCGCCAGCACGCGCAGCCGGCTGCGGTGGCGGATGCCGACTTCGATCAACGCCAGCAACTGGTCCACCGCGAGCGCAAGCACTGCGGCAGCGAGGCAGCCGAACAGCACGAACACCCAGTTCTGGGTTTGCAGGCCGGCAAAAATGTAATTGCCGAGGCTGGTCTGCCCGATCGGGGTCGACAGCGTCGCGGTGCCGATCACCCAGACCGCCGCGGTGCGAATGCCCGCCATCATGACCGGCAGCGCCAGCGGCAGCTCGACCTGAAACAGCGACTGCGCCGGCGTCATGCCGACGCCCTGCGCCGCCTCGCGGATCGCGGGGTCGACGCCGCCAAGGCCGGTGATGGTGTTGCGCAGCACCGGCAGCATCGAATACAGCGCCAGCGCAAGTACCGCCGGCAGAAATCCGAACGCGGAAAAGCCAATGCCGAACCACGACAGCGACAACGCCGCCAGTGCCAGCAGCACCGGATAGAACAGCGCCAGCAGCGCCAGCCCCGGCACCGTCTGCACGATGCTGGCGAGCCCAAGCAGCGCGCCGCGCATGGCTCGACGATTGCGTGCCGCAATCGCGAGGGGCAGGCTGATCATGAGCCCGAGCGCCAGCGCCGTGACGGAAACGCGGACATGATTGCCGAGATAGTCCGGCAGATGCGCGAGCGCTTCGCCCCAGCGTGGATCGGAGAAAAAGCTCATGCCGCGCCGTCCCGCGGCAGCAATGCGTTGAGCCGCTCGGCCTGCCGCCGCGGCGTGCGCAGCAATTCGCCGACGTAAGCGTCACCGCTGCGGGAAAGCTGCGCCGGCGTGCCCTGCGCCAGCAGTCTTCCGCTGCGCATCACTGCAATGCGGTCGGCCAGCAGGATCGCTTCGGTCATGTCATGGGTGATCATGACCGTGGTCAGCCCGAGCTTGCGGTGCAACTCGCGATAATCGTCGCCGAGCGCGTCGCGGGTGAGCGGGTCGAGCGCGCCGAACGGCTCGTCCATCAGCACGATGCGCGGCCTTGCCGCCAGTGCGCGGGCGACCCCGACGCGCTGGCGCTGCCCGCCCGACAATTCATGCGGAAAACGGTCGCGGTACAGCGCGCGGTCGAGCCGCACCAGATCGAGCAGTTCGTCCACCCTTGCCGCGATTGCGTCGGCCGGGGTGCCGATCAGCTTCGGCGTGATGCCTATATTGCCCGACACGCTGAAATGCGGGAACAGCCCGCCGCTCTGGAATACATAGCCGATACGGCGGCGCAGCTTTATCGGATCGACGCTGCGCACGTCCTCGCCCTCGACCGTGATCTCGCCCTCGTCGGCATCGATCAACCGGTTCGCCAGTCGCAGCAGCGTGGTCTTGCCGGAGCCGGAGCCGCCGACGATGGCGAGAAATTCGCCCTCGGCGACCGCTAGCGAGACGTCGTCCACCGCCCGAACCGCCTGCGCGCCGCGACCGCCGGCGAAGCTTTTGCCGACATGCGCGAAGGCGATCAGGGGAGAACGTTGCATGCAGCCGGCCCACGGTTCCGCTTGCCCCCCGGTGAAGGACGGCCAAGCCTGAAGTAGCACGTTGCGGCGCTTCGTTGAACTTGTCCTCACAAAACGCTAAGGCATCCTGCAAACCTGGAGGGGACGAGGGTGGATACGACAAAGCCGACGGCGGTCGCGCTGGATGACGCGACGGTGGCGTTCCGATTGGCCGATAACAGGGTCTATACCGCGGTCGAGCAGGCCAGTCTTTCGGTCGAGCACGGCGAGTTCGTCGCCATTGTCGGGCCCACCGGCTGCGGAAAATCGACATTGCTCAACGTCGCCGCCGGGCTGCTCAAGCCGGCATCGGGCGCGGTGCGCATCTTCGACCAGCCGCTGACCGGCCTCAACAAGGACGCCGGCTACCTGTTTCAGGCCGATGCGCTGTTCCCGTGGAAGACCGCAATCGACAACGTCGCCATCGGGCTCGAAATCAAGGGCGCGCCCCGCGCGCAGGCGCTGGAACGGGCGCAGGGCTGGCTGACCTCGGTCGGTCTCGGCGCCTTCGCCGGCCGCTATCCGCACATGCTGTCGGGCGGCCAGCGCAAGCGCGTCGGACTTGCCCAAGTGCTGATCCGCGACCCCAAGATCCTGCTGATGGACGAGCCGTTCGGGCCGCTCGACGCCCAGACCCGTCAGATCATGGGCAATCTGCTGCTGGACCTGTGGAACGCCGACCGTAAGGCGGTGCTGTTCGTCACCCATGATCTCGAGGAGGCGATCGCGCTGGCCGACCGCGTCGTGATTATGTCGGCGGGGCCGGGCGCGCGCATCATCGGCGACTGGAAGGTGCCGCTTGCCCGCCCGCGCGACATTTCAGAGGTCCGCATGGAGAGGGAGTTTCACGCGCTGCACCGGGAGATCTGGAGCGTGCTGAAGGACGAGGTGATGAAGGGCTATGCGCAGTCCTCGCAGGCGCCGGCGGAGGTCGCATGATGAGCCGGCCCGTTCTGCTGTTCTGCCAGTTGATGGTCGCCGTGGTCGGCCTCGCGCTGTGGCAGTTCCTCACCAGCGTGCCGATCTTCGGCCGCATCCTGCTGCCGCCGTTTTTCTTCTCCAACCCGGTGGATGTGGCGAGCCAGATCGTCGACTGGTTCGTGCGCGGCACGATCTGGAAACATCTCCTGATCACGCTGTGGGAATCGGTGCTCGCCTTCACGATCGGTTCGGTTGCCGGCGTCCTGGTCGGGTTCTGGTTCGCGCGCCAGCCGCGGGTGGCGGCCATCTTCGATCCCTATGTGAAGATGGCCAACGCGCTGCCGCGCGTGGTGCTGGCGCCGATCTTCACGCTGTGGCTCGGGCTCGGCATCTGGTCCAAGGTCGCACTCGGGGTCACCCTGGTGTTCTTCATCGTGTTTTTCAACGTCTATCAGGGCGTCAAGGAAGTCAGCCCGACGGTGCTCGCCAATGGCCGCATGCTCGGCATGAGCGAACGGCAACTGACGCGGCACGTTTACTGGCCGTCGGCGTTGTCGTGGATGTTCTCTTCCCTCCACACCGCGGTCGGCTTCGCTGTGGTCGGCGCCGTGGTCGGCGAGTATCTGGGTTCCGCGGCCGGGCTCGGCTACTTGATCCAACAGGCCGAAGGCATATTCGACGTCGCCGCGGTATTCGCCGGCATGTTCGTGCTTTCGGCTTTCGTCATCCTGATCGATCTGCTGGTGACATTCGTCGAGCGGCGGTTGCTGGTCTGGCGGCCGGACGGCGCCGGAGGCCACGGCTAAGTCACCTTCTCAAGCGCCGCGCACTGCTCTATCGTGCGACAATAAATGAATACACGGAGGATACCATGAGGACGATTTTGGGCAGGCTGGCCGGGGCGCTGGTCGCGCTGGCGCTGACATCCGGCCTCGCGGCGGCGCAAACCAAGGTCACCGTCGCAATCGGCGGCGGCGCCTGCCTGTGCTATCTGCCGACCGTATTGGCGCGGCAACTCGGTGAATACGAAAAGGCCGGTCTGGCCGTCGAACTGGTCGACCTCAAGGGCGGCTCGGACGCGCTGAAGGCGGTGCTCGGCGGCAGCGCCGACGTGGTGTCAGGCTATTTCGACCACACCGTCAACCTCGCCGCCAAGAAACAGGAAATGCAATCCTTCGTGGTGTATGACCGCTATCCCGGACTGGTCCTGGTGGTATCGCCCTCGCACAACGCCGCGATCAAATCGATCAAGGACCTCGCCGGCAGGAAGGTCGGCGTCAGCGCGCCGGGTTCCTCGACCGATTTTTTCCTGAAATACCTCCTGAAGAAAAACGGCGTCGCCGCGTCCGATGTCGCCGTGATCGGCGTCGGCCTCGGCGCTACCGCGGTCGCCGCGATGCAGCAGGGCCAGATCGAAGCGGCCGTGATGCTGGACCCTTCGGTCACCGTGCTGCAGGGCAGCTACCCTGACCTGCGCATCCTCGCCGATACCCGCACCCAGAAGGATACGCTCGACGTATTCGGCGGCGAATACCCCGGTGGCTCGCTCTACTCGACGGCGGCCTGGATCAAATCGCATGAGAAGGAGGCGCAGGCCCTGACCAATGCGATCGTCAACACGCTGGACTGGATCCAGTCGCATTCGCCCGAGGAAATCATGGCGAAGATGCCGCCGGAAATCGTCGGCAAGAACAAGGAGCTCTATCTCGCCGCGCTCAAGAACACGCTCCCGATGTATTCGAAAACCGGCATGATGGATCCCAAGGGAGCGGACGCGGTACTCGCGGTGTTCAGCGAAAGTTCGCCCGAGGTCGCGAAGGCCAACATCGACCTGAGCAAGACCTTCACCAACAGGTTCGTCGAAGCGGCGAGGAAGACCACGGGGACCGGTGCGAAGTAGGCGCTATCGATGACGCTGCCGGTCATTCACCGGGTCACCACGCTTGAGTTGGATGTGCAGCCATGGTCGTGGCCGTTCGCGATCGAGCGGGGCGCCGAGATAACAGCGCATTTCGCCGGCAAGCAGCGCGAGAAACCGCAAATCTGGAACGGTCGCCTGCTGCTGGCGCGCAATCCCGTGTTCACTGGGTCAGGCTTTCGCGCCGGTTACTTCGAGACGGATTTTGCCTCTTTCCTGGCCTGGCGCGACTGGGGCTTTCCGGATCGGGATATCTTCAACGGTTTCGGGATGGGCGCGCTACGCAGCAACGACGGCGCCTTCGTGCTCGGCGAGATGGGCCAGCATACCGCCAACGCCGGACGCATCTACTTCCCGTCGGGCACGCCTGACCTCGACGACATCTGCGCCGGCACGGTCGACATCGCCGGCAGCGTCGTGCGCGAAGTCGCGGAAGAAACCGGGCTGTCCGCGGCCGACTACCGCGCCGATGCGCATTGGGACTGCGTGGTCTCCGGGGCGTCGGTCGCGATGATCCGGGTCCTGAACGTCGATAGCCCGGGCGAAGCGCTGCGCACGCGGATCGAGGCCAATCTCGCCCGGCAGCGTCAGCCCGAGCTTTCCGCTGTTCATCTGGTGCGCGATATCGGCGATCTCACCGCGGCGATGCCGCGCTTTGTCACCGCCTTTATTGAGGCGCAGTTCTCTCAATAGCCTGTAGTCCTGTAGCCCGGATGGAGCCAACGGGTCGCGAGAATGCGCGGCCGATGGCGCAATCCGGGGCCGGTCTCGCCTGTTGCTTCCCGGATTGCGCAAGTGCTCCATCCGGGCTGCGGCCACTGGCTTTCTTGAAAAAAGGCGGTGCGGTATGACCAGCGAACCCCAGCAATTCGCCAGCGACAATTATTCCGGAATCTGCCCGGAGGCCTGGGCGGCGATGGCCGAGGCCAACCATGGCCACGCGCCCGCCTATGGCGACGACCTCTGGACCGCCCGGGCA
Source organism: Bradyrhizobium sp. (assembly GCF_030693485.1). Classification (GTDB taxonomy): domain Bacteria; phylum Pseudomonadota; class Alphaproteobacteria; order Rhizobiales; family Xanthobacteraceae; genus Bradyrhizobium. The sequence goes on from NZ_JAUYAN010000076.1 coordinate 13,311, forward strand.
TCGGATGCCGTTCGCGCGCTGTTCGAGACCAACTGCGAGGTGTTCTTTGCCTTCAACGGCACGGCGGCCAATTCGCTGGCGCTGGCGTCGCTCTGCCAATCCTACCACAGCGTGATCTGCTCGGACGCGGCGCATGTCGAGACCGACGAGTGCGGCGCCCCGGAATTCTTTTCCAACGGCTCGAAACTGCTGGTGGCGCCGTCGAGCGGCGGCAAGCTGACGCCGGATGCAATCCGCGCCATCGCGACCGCCCGCAGCGATATCCATTTTCCAAAACCACGCGTGGTGACGGTGACGCAGCCGACCGAGACCGGGCAGGTCTATGGTCTCGACGAATTGCGGGCGATCTCGGCGGTGTGCCGCGAGCTGGGTCTCAGTCTCCACATGGACGGCGCGCGTTTTGCAAATGCCTGCGCCAGCCTGCGATGCAGCCCGGCCGACATGACCTGGCGCGCCGGAGTCGACGTGCTCTGCTTCGGCGGCACCAAGAACGGGATGGCCGCCGGCGAGGCCATCCTGTTCTTCAACCGCAAGCTGGCGGAGGACTTCGATTACCGCCGCAAGCAGGCCGGCCACCTGGCCTCGAAGATGCGCTTTCTGTCGGCGCCGTGGGTCGGCATGCTGGAGACCGGGGCCTGGCTGCGCAACGCCGCGCACGCGCGCGATCGCATCGGCGTAGTGCGGGCAGGAGGTTGTTGTATTTCAGCCGATAAAACCTCATTCTGATAAACTCGCAACGAGGCCGTCTCGAAGGATGGGCTGCGGGCGAGAGAACAGAAGGTAACGCCTGCCATGAGCAACAATTCCTCCCAGTCGCTCGGCGACCAGCTGAAGTCCTTCGTCGCACCGTTTCGCTACGACGGATCCGGCAAGTTCCATCTGAAGTCCCACAAGACCAGCGAGAAGGGCGGTCTCGACAAGGACAGCGCCGGCAAGATCATCGAGGCCAACCGCAAGCGGCTGAACGACTTTCAGGAAAAACTCTACGCCCAGGACCGCTGGTCGCTGCTGCTGATCTTTCAGGGCATGGATGCCTCCGGCAAGGACGGCGCGATCAAGAGCATCTTCGAGGGCATCAACCCGCAGGGCTGCGACGTCCATTCCTTCAAGCAGCCGACCTCTCACGAACTCGATCACGATTTCATGTGGCGCAGCACGATCGCCCTGCCGCAGCGCGGCCGCATCGGCATCTTCAATCGCTCCTATTACGAGGAATGCCTGGTGACGCGGGTGCATCCGGAACTGCTGGACAAGCAGAAGCTTCCGCCGGAGCTGGTTACGAAGAAAATCTTCCACGAGCGGTTCGAGGACATTTCGGCGTTCGAACGCTATCTCGCGCGGAACGGCACCGTGGTGCTGAAATTCTTCCTTAACCTCTCGAAGGAGGAGCAGCGCGAACGCTTTCTGGAGCGGCTGGAGGAGCCCGCCAAGAACTGGAAATTCTCGATGGGCGACGTCACCGAGCGCGCGCTGTGGCCGCGATACATGGCGGTGTACCAGGACATCGTGCGTCACACCGCGACGCCGTTGTCGCCTTGGCACGTGGTGCCGGCGGACCACAAATGGTTCGCGCGGGTGGTGATCGGCTCGGCCATCGTCACGGCGCTCGAAAAGCTCGACCTGAAATTCCCCCGCGTCGACAAGGCGTCGCTGCAGGAGTTCAAGCAGGTGCGCATGGCGCTGCTGGAAGACAAGGATTGAGCGCGGCGCGCGCCAACCGGGGCGACGCTCCGGGATGGCTCCATCATTCCGGAGCAGGCCGACGGTTGCATTCGGACGATTGCGGAATATGCTGGACGGGCGCCCTTCCAATCCCTTGAGAGGACTGTCCGATGTCCACGGTACAATCAGATCGACAACCCGGAACCGGCCTTGGCTCGGCCATGGTGCATGCGCTGGCGAGGAACTGGTGGCTGTTATTGTTGCGGGGCATCGCCGCCATCATTTTCGGCATGCTCGCCTTTGCCTGGCCCGGCCTGACGCTGTTGACGCTGATCCTGTTCTACGGCGCCTTTGCGCTGGTGGATGGCGTGCTGGCGATCGTTGCCGCCGTGACTGGCGGCGCGCCGGCGCCGCGCTGGTGGCTGGCCATCGTCGGTCTGCTCGGGATCGCGGCGGGGCTCCTGACGTTCCTGATGCCGGGCCTCAGCGCGCTGGTGCTGTTGTTTTTCATCGCCGCATGGGCGATCGCGACCGGCGTGATGCAGATCATCGGCGCGATCCAGTTGCGCAAGGAGATCGACAATGAGTGGTGGCTGATCCTCGGCGGCGTCATCTCGGTGCTGTTCGGTGTCGCCATGATGCTGGCTCCCGGCGCGGGCGCGCTGGCGCTGGTCTGGGTCATCGGCATCTACTCCGTGGTGCTGGGTGTAACCTTCGTCGCGCTGGCGTTCCGGCTGAAGAAGCACGGCCATGCCTGATGGAAGCGCGTGATCGGGTGAGTGGAGGGTGCACGGACGCTGCCGCCGGCCGCCAACGCGTCGCTGTATGGCTGCGGCGCGCTCCCGCACTTGACTTGTCGCGAGTGCAGACGCGATCTGGGCATGCCATCGGCGGACACCCAAACGAACAATAATCGATCCACCTTCGAGGGAGACGACCATGAAGACGCTCATGATCACCGCAGCCATGATTGTCGGCATCGTCATCAACCCGGCACATGCTGGTCCGCTGCCCGAGGCCAGGCCTGACGATGTCGGATTCTCGCAACGAGGTCTGACGCGGCTCGACGATTTCTTCGCCCGCGAGATAGCCGCCAAGCGCGTGCCCGGCGCCGTGGTCGCCATCGCCCGGGACGGCAAGCTCGTCCATTTCAAGGCCTACGGCCAGCTCGATCCGGCCATGGGAACGCCGATGCCGCCGGACGCCATTTTTGCGCTTGCGTCGATGACCAAGCCGATGGCGGCGGTCGCCGGGCTGACGCTGATGGAGCAGGGGCGCTTGCCGCTCAAGGCCAGGCTCGCGGACTACTATCCGGCCTTTGCCGAGATGAAGGTGGGTAGCCAGCAGCCGGACGGTTCGCTGAAGCTCGACGCGCAGGCTTCACCGATCTTCATCCACGACCTCTATCGCCACACCTCCGGCCTGATGTATGGCGGCCGCCCGGACAGTTCGAGCCCGGTCGCGCGGGCGTATCCTGATGGCACGGCGCCGGCCATCGAAGGCGATACGCAGGCCTTCATCGATCGCATCACCAAGCTGCCGCTGGCGCACCAACCGGGCAAGGTTTTCGAGTACGGGTTTTCGATCGACGTGCTCGGCGCCGTGGTCGAGAAGGTGAGCGAGCAGCGGCTCAGCGAATACCTCGCTGCCAATGTGTGGCAGCCGCTCGGCATGAAAGATGCCACGTTCAAGCCTACGGAGGTGCAGCGTCCGCGTCTGGCCCGGCCGTTCCCCAACGACCCGCTGACGGGCAAGCCGCAGACCATCAAGCTCTTGGACACGCCGACCAGGCATGACTGCGGCGGCGCCTGCGCCTTTGCCACCGTCGGTGACTACGTCCGCTTTGGCCAAATGCTGCTCAACGGCGGCGAGCTGGACGGCCAGCGCGTCCTCGGCCCCAAGACGGTGCATCACATGATCGCCAATCACCTCGGGCCGGAGATCAGGAACAACGTCGCCAATGTGGAGGCGCATCGCGCCGGCTTTACGTTCGGCCTCGGGGTGGCGGTCCGCGTCAGCGAGGGGCTGTCGGCGGTTCCCGGCAATCCCGGCGAATTCAGCTGGAATGGCGCCTACGGCACGCAGTTCTTCGCCGATCCCAAGGAGCGTCTCGTCGTGGTGGTCGGGACCGCGGCGCCGGGCGAGTTGCGGAAATACTACCGCGAGCAGGTCCAGGACATCGTCTATGGCGCGATGGTGAAGTGAGGCGTCAGATCGGACCGAGCACGGCCCATCGCTGATCGCAGAACTGCTTGACGGCCGCGGTGACGCCGCTGCTGATGATGTTCTGGCGTTCAGGCGAGTCCATCGCGAGCTCTTCGTCCCGATTGATGATCGAGCCCGCCTCCAGCAGTACGGCGGGCATCCGGGTGGTTCGCAGCACCACGAGTTCGTCGTAGCGGTAGACCCCGGTTTCCCTGTTCAGCAACTCACGCCGGTGCCGGCCCATGATCGGCTGGCTGTATTGCTCGGCATAGCGCAGGCCCAGCGCCTTCATTTCCTTGGCCACCAGTTCGGCGAAGACGAGGCTGGTCCTGAAATCCGGATTCCCGCGGGAGACGAACACGGAATAGCCGCTGAAGCGGTCGCTGAAACGGCTCTTCTTGCCGTCGAACTCCCACTCTTCGAGGAATTTGGCGGGCACGGAATCGTGGTGGATCGACAGAAAGAGATGGGCTTGCAGGTCGTTGGCCGTGGCGACTCGCTTGACCAGGCTGCGCCTGGCCTTGCCCTCGGTCAGCAGCAACCGGGTCTGGGCAAAGCCGTCGTCCTTCAATCTCTGCTCGATCCGCTGCGCCAGCCGATGATTGTAGAGGAACTCGGAGACGTTGCGGGCGCTCCTCGCGCCCGCAGACTCCGCGGTATGTCCGACATCCACGACGACCCGGAATTTCGCCGGGTCGCATGACGGCGCGGCCGGTTTGAACGTGGACGGGCTCAAGGCGACCGGCCCCAGCGCGGCAAGTCTTACGTTACGCTGCCTGGGCGAGGCGGCGGGCTTTGCCGGACCGGCAGGCTTCGCCGCGGTCACGCGCTTTGCCACGGCGGCAGGCTTGGGCGAGGTGGCCTGCTTTGCCGATTTGGCTGGCTTTGACGAGCCCTTGAACATATCCGACAGCCAGCCGGCGTCGCTGGCCTCGATCGGCAGAAGCATCAAGGCGGCCATCGCGGCGATCACGGTGCGGTAGCACCGGACACCAATGCCTGAGCGCGCGGATTTTCCTCCTGTCGACGGCAATGCCTGCTTTCCCCCGGCGTGGTCGTCTTCGCGCCTCATGACAGCATGGCGGCACAAGGCGCCATTCGGGTCATTATGACCGATGGAGGCCTGACCATTCAACCCTTTGACCCCTTCCTGATCCCGTCTTCTATCGAAAGCGCCTTTTCGAATTTGGCGTTGAACAGCCACATCGCATCGAGAATTTCGCGGAAGGTCACGGATGTCCTTGCCCGGTCGGCTCGTCCATAGGCGAACATGCTGTTGTTTCGCAGATATCCCATGATCCTGGGGTCCGAAACCCGGTAGCCCATGGGATTGCCGGACCGGAGCGCGGATTTGGTCGGGCTGGGAATGATCTGGATCAGTTCGAACAGCTTCAACTGATCGATCGGGTCGGGCAGCGCCTTCACGATCGCCGGGATCTGCGGGAAGATATCCGCGTGGGCGTTCATCAGCGCGTCCCGCACCGAGGTCCAGTGGTTGTAGCGACGGTCCAGATTGCCGAGCCGCGCCTCCTCCCTGTCATCGCGAAGGCTCAGGCCCGGATCGAGCGATGCGATCGACGGCTTGATCGCCGCCCACTTCCTTCGGCCATTTTCAGCTTCGGGCGGACCTGTTTGCAGGCTGCCCTTGTATTTGTTCGAGCGCGCATTGCCGATGGTCTGGTTGCCGTTGGTCTCGGCGAAGAACAGCCCGAGGCTGATGCGTCCCGCCGCATCGGCATCCACAGCACCGAGGCCTTTTGCTCGCGCAATGACCCTTCCGAGAT
>NZ_JAUYAN010000079.1 GCF_030693485.1 Bradyrhizobium sp.
ACCAGGATGTGGATGCCGCGGGCGATGCAGGCGAGCGCGACCTCGTGATGGAGGTGCGTCGGCGCGGCGATGGTCACGGCATCGACGCCCTCCGCGAGCAGTTCGTCCAGCGTGGCAAAGGCGCGGCAGCCGGCCAGTTCAGTGGCGCGGGCGCGATGCTCCGGCAAAGGATCGACGATTCCGATCAGCGTGGTGTCCGGCAGCCCGGCCAGAACACGCGCGTGGTTGGTGCCCATGACGCCTGCGCCGACAACGCCGACTCGCAGCGCACGCTTGGCGCCGAACTTCCCGGTGGCCCCCTCGAAACCCATATTCACTGAACCTCGTCGTCTCTCGACACCAGCATTGCCCGGCGCTTGTCCTATCACGTCGCCTCAGATGTGGCGAATGAAGCGGCGTGATCCCGGACACGTTTTGAGTCAGAAAATTACACAGCCCTGCGCCGATTTGAGCGCGAAAAGCCGCCGAATGACCCGGATCGGCGCCGAAAGGTCTGCATCGGATCGCTCAGGAGCGCTGGTAATCGTCCTCGATGCGGATGATATCGTCCTCGCCGAAATAGCTGCCGGTCTGGACCTCGATCAGTTCCAGTTGAATCTTCCCGGGATTTTCCAGCCGGTGCACCGCGCCGATCGGGATATAGATCGATTCGTTCTCGTGCACGGTCTTGACCAGTTCGTTGACCGTCACGCGCGCCGCGCCCCGCACCACGATCCAGTGCTCGGAGCGATGGTGATGCTTCTGCAGCGACAGCCGGCCGCCCGGCTTGACGATGATGCGCTTGACCTGGTGGCGATCGCCATTGTCGACCGATTGGTAACTGCCCCAGGGCCGGTGCACCTTGATGTGATCCTCGGTCACTTCGGGCGCGACGGCCTTCAGCTTCGCCACCAGACGCTTCAGGCCATTGGCGTCCTTCTGGCGCGACACCAGCACGGCGTCCTGGGTGGCGACGATCACGAGATCGTCGACCCCTTCCAGCGCCACCAGCGCCCGGTCGGTCGAGACGTTGCAGTTGCGGGAATCCTCGAACACGGCGGCGCCCTGCGCCGCATTGCCCTCCGCGTCCTTGTCCGACAGTTCCCACACCGCGTGCCAGGAACCGACATCGGACCAGCCGCACTTGACCGGCACCACCGCGGCGCGCGCGGTCTTTTCCATCACGGCGTAATCGATCGAGATCGCCCTGGCCGATCCGAACGCGTCGGGATCCAGCTTGACGAATCCGAGATCGCGTCCGGCTCTGGTGACGGAATCGGTGACGGCCTGCACGCTGGCGGCGTCGACATTGCGATACTCGTCCGACAGCACCGACGCGCGGAACATGAAGTTGCCGCTGTTCCAGAGATACCCGGCCTTGACGTAGTCGGCCGCCGTCTTCTGATCCGGCTTCTCGACGAATTTGGCGACGCTGCGGACTTCGCCGGAAATGACTTCACCGGGGCTGATGTAACCGTATTCGGTGGCGGCGCGCTCGGGCGCCACGCCGAAAGTCACGATGCGTCCGGCTTCGGCGGCGGCCAGACCCTGACGGCAGGCGGCGACAAAGGCCGCGGTGTCGCGGACGACGTGATCGGCGGCGAGCGCCAGCACGATCGCCTCGCTGTCGCGGCCCTGCGCAAAGGCGGCGCCGGCGGCGATCGCCGGACCGGAATCCCGCCGCATCGGCTCCAGCAGGATATCGGCCTCCAGCCCGATCTCGGCCAGTTGCTCCAGCACCATGAAACGGTAGGCGATATTGGTGATGACGATCGGCCGCTCGAACAGCGCCGCATCCGACACCCGCAACAGCGTGTCCTGAAAGGTCGAGCGGGGTCCGAACAAAGTGAGGAACTGCTTGGGATGGACTTCGCGCGAGGCCGGCCACAGCCGCGTCCCGGCGCCGCCGCACATGATCAGTGGAATAATTCGTCGGTTCATCGGCGTCTCAAACCTTGTAATGGCCGCGGTACCACGCAACGAAGTCGCGCAGACCATCCGCAATGGGCGTCTCCGGCCGGAAGCCGACGTCCCGCATCAGATCGCCGACATCGGCGAAGGTCTCCGTCACGTCGCCGGGCTGCATCGGCAACATATCCCTTACCGCCGCGCGACCCAACTCCTTCTCCAGCAACGATACGACGTCGGTAAGTTCTTCCGGATGATGGTTACCGACATTATAGATTTTGGCCGGCGCTCCGCCGCCATCATCTGCGGGCGGCTGTTCGGCGAGGCGCGACACGACGCGGCTGACATCACCGATATAGGTGAAATCCCGGCGCATCCTGCCATGGTTGAACAGCCTGATCGGCGTGCCCTCGAGGATCGCCTTGGTGAACATGAAAATCGCCATGTCGGGCCGTCCCCATGGCCCGTAGATGGTAAAGAAGCGCAGGCCGGTGACCGGAAGACGATAGAGGTGGCTGTACGAGTAAGCCATCAGTTCGTTGGCCTTCTTGGTCGCGGCGTAGAGACTGACGGGGTGATCCGTCTTGTCCGCGACTGAAAAAGGCAGCTTGGTGTTGGCACCGTACACCGACGACGATGATGCATAGACAAGATGACGACAGCCATTGTGTCGGCAGCCCTCCAGAACATTGAGGAAGCCCTCGAGATTGGCGTCGACATAGGCGTGCGGATGATCGATCGAATGACGCACGCCGGCCTGGGCCGCGAGATGGACCACGACCTCGAAACGGTGTTTCGCGAACAGCGCCGCCATTGCCGGACGATCGGCGAGGTCGGTTTGCACGAAACCGAATCGCGCGTTCTGGCGCAGGATGTTCAGCCGTGACTGCTTCAGCGCCGGGTCATAATAATCGTTCAGGCTGTCCAGGCCGACAACGTTGCGGCCTTCCGACAGGAGCTGGCGCGCGACATGGAAGCCGATGAAGCCAGCCGCGCCTGTAATCAATACTGCTTGATCCGACATGGTATCCTCGAGAGGGTATCGGCCCGACGGCGCGCAGCCGGGGTCTCTTTACCCGCCGCGGCAAGGGTGCCGCAATACCCGGTTGCCCGGGCTATTGCCAGATCGCGCTCAAAACCATACCAAGGCTGACTAAATTCAGGCGTGGTCGCAGGATCGCGTTTTTCTGACACATTCTCGAACCGAAGAGCGCGCGCCACATGCGCCGGATCCTGCTTTCAGCGCTAAAGATACTGATCTCGGCGGCACTGCTTTATCTCGCGCTCCGCAAGGTCGATTTCTACGAACTCGCATCGCGCTTCAACGTCGCGAGTCTGGGCTGGATCGGCCTCGCGATCGCCGTGATGTTCCTGCAGATCTTCGTCGGCGTGCTGCGGTGGCGCGAAGTCAGCGCCGAGTGCGGCGCGCCGCTCGGAACCGCGCAGGCGATGCGCTACAATGTCATCGGGACATTCTTCAACCAGACGCTGCCCTCCTCGATCGGCGGCGACGCGGTGCGGCTGTGGCTGGTCGCGCGCGCCGGCGCCGGCTGGCGGGCGGCGACCTACTCCATCTTCGTCGATCGCGCGATCGGCCTGATCGCGCTTGCGATCGTCATCGTGGCGACACTGCCATGGAGCTACAATCTGATCACCGATCCCACCGGCCGCACCGCGCTGCTGTCGGTCGATCTCGCCGCCCTCGCCGGCGGCCTGGGATTCCTGATCCTCGGCAGATTGCCATGGCCATGGCTGAAGCGCTGGTGGGGTACCCACCATTTGCATGCCTGCTCGGTGATCGCCAACCGCATCATCTTCAGCCGGACGCGCGGTCCGAAAATCGCGGTGCTGTCGTTTCTGGTCCACGTCCTCGCCGTCGTCATCGCATGGTGCGTGGTGCAATCGATCGCGGCTCCCGTGGTGTTCGGCCAGATCTTTCAGCTGGTCCCGCCGGTCATGCTCATCACCATGCTGCCGATCTCGATCGCCGGCTGGGGCGTGCGCGAGGCGACCATGGGCCTGGCGTTCGGCTATGCCGGGCTGATGAGCAGCGAAGGCGTCAACATCTCGCTGCTGCTCGGCGCCGTGTCGTTCATCGTCGGCGCCTTCGGCGGGCTGGTGTGGATCTTCAGTGCCGAAAAGGCCGCCAAGGGCGCTGCGCCGATCGAGGTACGTGACTGAAATGCACGCGTCGGGCGTAGCCGCGCGGCGTTTTGCAACCCGACCGGCCTGAACCTCCGACACGTCAGTCGCCACCATGCTTTTGACAGGTCGATTCGGCCTCGGTAACCTGAACGCTGCACGAGATAGCAATGAAGATCAGCGTCGTCACAGCCAGTTACAATTCGCAGGCTACGATTGGCTTCACGATCCAGTCTTTTCTCGAGCAGGATCACCCCGAAAAGGAAATGCTGGTAATCGACGGAGCATCCGGCGATGCGACGTTGAAGATCGTCGAGTCATTCGGGTCGGACGCGATACGTGTGTTCTCCGAGAAGGACAAGGGCGTCTATGATGCGATGAACAAGGGCTTTCACCTGTTCGAGGGCGACGCTGTCGGGTTTCTGAATTCCGACGATACGTTTCACGATTCCCGCGTCCTTGGCGACATCGCCGCGGCATTGCAGGACGCCGACATCGCCTATGGCGACCTGCACATGGTGACCGATCATCTCAGCAAGCGCGTGGCGCGTTCATGGCGCGGCGGAACATTCAATCGCCACTCGTTTCAGCTCGGCTGGGTGCCTCCGCATCCGACCTTCTACATCCGCAGGGAAGTGGCGCAAAAGGTCGGCGACTACGATCTGAGCCATGTCGCGACCGCCGATTACGACTACATGCTGCGGGCGATGGCGCTCAATGATTTCAGGGTGCGCTACATCCCGCGGGTCCTGGTGGACTTCCAGATCGGCGGCATCAGCACCAGGGGCTGGCGCGCCACGCTGCGCGGAAACCTGGAATGCCTGCGATCCCGCCGCGAACATCTGAATGCGCCGATCATCGACCCCGCCTTCTTCCTGCGTTTCGCCAGGCGGATCTTTCAGATCCGGCGGTCAGGACTGTAACGCGGGACCGGGCGCGGTTGCCTGGGCCGGCGCGGGCGAACCGAACTCCGGCACCGCATCCTTCAACACCGCCCTGATGGAGGTCCGGTCATCCCGGGCGATGGCCTGGTCCAGCGCCGCCAGCCAATTGCGCAAGGCAGCCATCGGCGGCTCGTTGGGCTTGGCCGCCATGATTCCGGCGACGCCGATCTCGACCGCGGGCTCCTCGGCGGCGAACAGGATTTCGTTCAGCCGCTCTCCCGGTCGCACGCCGCTGAAGACGATATCGATATCGTGACCCGGCTGCAGGCCGGACAACCGGATCATGCGCTCGGCGAGGTCGACGATCTTGACCGGCTGGCCCATGTTCAGCACGTAGACCGAAACGTCCGCCGGCGACGGCGACAGCGCGTGGGTGGCCGCGGTCAGCACCAGGTCGCAAGCTTCCCGGATGGTCATGAAGTACCTGACCATGTCGGGGTGCGTGACGGTCACCGGCCCGCCGGCCTCGATCTGCGCCTTGAACTTCGGCACCACCGAGCCGTTCGACGCCAGCACGTTGCCGAACCGCACGGAAATCAGCCGCATCCGCGGCTTGCCGCCGTGCTGCGCCGCCAGATCGTGATCCAGCGCCTGGCAATACATCTCGGCGAACCGCTTGGTCAGCCCCAGCATCGAAACCGGCTCGATCGCCTTGTCGGTCGAGATCATCACCATCGCGGTGGCACCCGCCGCCAGGGCGCCATCGGCGACGTTGACCGATCCGAAGATGTTGGTCTTGACGCCCTCGCTCCAGTCGCGTTCCAGGATCGGCACGTGCTTGAGCGCGGCGGCGTGGAACACGATGTCCGGCTTGAACTCGATCATCAGCCGCTGGATACGTTCGCGATCGCGAATGTCGGCGATCCGGCCCTCGATCACCGCGCTGCCGCCATGCGCGGCCAGCGTTTCCGTCACGGCATACAGCGCCGGTTCGGAATTTTCGATCACCAGCAGCCGCGCCGCGCCGAAGGTCACGACACGGTCGCAAATCTCCGAACCGATCGAACCGCCGCCGCCGGTGACGATCACCGCCTTGTTCTTCACCAGGGCTTCGAGACGCCCATAGTCGATCTTTTCGCTGGGACGCAGCAGCAGGTCCTCGACGGCCACATTGGTCAGCCGCGGGGTTTCGCCGCTCTCCAGCGACGGCAGCCGGCTGACGATCAGCCCGAGACGGCGCGCCCGCATCAGCACGGCCTCGGGATGCGCCTCGGGTTCGAATGCCGACGGCGTCATCACCACGCGCATGATCGGCTTGTTGCGCCGCGCGAAATCGCCGATCACGTCCTCGATGTCGTCGATCCCGCCCAGCACAGGGATATTCCGGATGGTCTGGCCGCGATCGGCCGGCGACGGCGACAGCAGGCCGACCGGCCAGATCCGCTTGACCGCGCCGCTCTCGATGCCGCGCAGGAGAATTTCGGCATCCGCGGCGCGGCCGACCATCAGGGTCGCCGAGGCGTCCTCCGACTTCGCGTGAAGCCGCACCCGCGTGTAACGAAAATAGCGATAGGCAAAGCGCAAGGCGCTGAGGAAGAACACCTGCAGGAAAAAGTACAGAACGACGGTAATCCGGCCGGCGAAGAAGGTGCCCTTGTTGGGCGAGACGATGACATAGTCCAGCACCAGCAGCCCGAGCGTCAGCACCGTCGCCACCTTCAGGATGTTCAGCGCATCCGGCAGCGAAATGAAACGCCACTTGGTGGTGGTCAGCTTGAACGCATAACAAACCACCACGCTGAACACGATGAAATAGGGCAGCATCCGCAGCAGCAGCGGAACACGATCGTAGAACGCGTTGCCCTCGAAACGCAGATAGAAACTGACGAATATCGCAGCCCCCGTCGCCAGGGCGTCGTGCGTCGCGATCAGCGCGTTGCGCTTGGTCAGATTTTGGAGACGCATCATTTCGACGACCGGTGACAGGGCGTGTTCGGGTTTTGCGGTTGCGAGGCTGCTGATAGCTCATCAAGCGCGTGCATGCCAGCCGTAGCTTGCGGAACCCCTGGGACGCTCACCCCTTGTCTCCGCGGGCGCGGTTGACCAGCATGGTCGTGGAGAAGCCGGGCAACACGTCGATCAGCAGCACCTCGCCGCCATGGGCTTCGACGATCTCGTGGCCCACCACCTGGTCGCGGGTATAGTCCCCGCCCTTCACCAATACGCTGGGCTTGATCGCGGTGATCAGCCTGATCGGCGTGTCCTCCTCGAAGATGACGACGAGATCGACCGCCTCCAGCGCCGCCAGCACTTCCGCCCTCGCGCGTTCGTCCTGGACCGGGCGCGACTCGCCCTTCAGCCGCTTCACCGAGGCGTCGCTGTTGAGGCCCACCACCAGCCGGTCGCAGGCGCCGCGCGCCGCGGTCAACACCTTGACGTGGCCGGGATGCAGGATATCGAAACAGCCGTTGGTGAAACCGACGCGCAAGCCCTGCTGGCGCCACTCCGACAGCTGCGCCTCGAGGCCGGCGCCCGCCGCGACGATCTTCTCTTCCGCCGCCAGGAATGCATGCGGCAGGATTTTTCGCCGCAGTTCGGCTGACGTCACGCTGGCGGTGCCCTGCTTGCCGACGGCAACGGCGGCGGCCGCACTCGCCATCCGCAACGCGGTTTCCCAATCGGCTCCGGCGGAGAGCGTCACCGCCAGCACCGCAGCGACGGTGTCGCCGGCGCCGGAGACATCGCGCACTTTGACCGGATGCGCCGGCACATGAATCGCCTCGCCGTGGCGCGGCACCAGCGTCATGCCGCGCTCGCTCTGCGTCACCAGAATGGCTTCGCAGTCCGCCAGTTGCATCGCGTCCTGTGCTGCGTCGGCAATGCTCCTTTCGGTATCGGCACGGCTGCGGGTCGCCTCGGAAAATTCCTTGCGGTTGGGCGTCAGCAGCGTGGCGCCGCGATAGATCGCGAAATTGGCGCTCTTGGGATCGACGATCACGCGCTTGCCGAGTTTTTTCGCGGCGTCGATGACGTTGCGGATCACTCGCGCCGTCAAAACACCCTTGGCGTAGTCGGACAGCAGCACGATGTCGGCGCGGGAGATTTGCGGCAGGATGGTATCGATCAGCTTCTGCTCGATATCTCCGGACGCAGGCACGGCCAGTTCCCAGTCGGCGCGCAGCATGTGCGTGGAAAAATGCTCAGAGACGAAACGCACCTTGCGAGTGGTGGGCCGCGAGGGATCGTGGACCAACAGACTTTCCACGCCGGGCTCCTGCGCCAGCGTGACTGCCAGCCTCACACCCACCTCATCCTCACCGATCAGCCCGACAAAAATGCAGCGCGCGCCGAGCGAAGCGATATTGCGCGCGACATTGCCGGCGCCGCCGATATTGGTCTCGCTGCGCTGGACTGCGATCACCGGCGCCGGCGCTTCCGGCGAAATCCGCGACACCTCGCCATAGACGAATTCGTCGAGCATGAGGTCGCCGACGCAGAGCACCGTCTGGCTGGCCATCGCATGCGACAGGGCTTCAAAATCGAACATCTGTTCTCGTCATCCGTTGCGCGGTCAGCGGAAACGGTCGGTGCGGTTCAGAAAACCGCTGACGTAAGCCGAAACCGCATTTTCCAGCGGCGTAAAACCGCCATTGTAGCCGGCGCGCGTGAGCCGATCGACCGCGCTTTGGGTGAAATACTGGTAGCTGCCGCGAATTTGCTCGGGCATGTCGACATACTGGATATTCGCAGGTGTGCCGAGCGCGGCATAGGCCGAAAGAATCAGGTCCCTGAAACTGCGCGCGGTGCCGGTTCCGACGTTGAAGATGCCGCTGACATCCGGGCTCGCCATCAGCCACATCATCACCCGCACCACGTCGTCGACATGGATGAAATCGCGGCGCTGATCGCCGTCGGCGATGCCATCGCGGTGGGATTTGAACAACTGCACGGCGCGGCCGGCCTTGATGTCGTCGAAGCGACGCGCCAGCACGCTCATCATCGTGCCCTTGTGATATTCATTGGGGCCGAACACGTTGAAGAATTTCAGGCCGGCCCATTGCGGCGGCAACCGCTCGCCGTTGGCCGCGCGTTCGGCGACCACCATGTCGAACAGGTGCTTGCTCCAGCCGTACAGATTCATCGGCCGCAGCGCCTTCAGCGCCGGTAATGACGGATCGTCGGCAAATCCCTGCGCGCCATCGCCATAGGTCGCCGCCGACGAGGCATAGATGAGTGGCGTCGAATTGGCGGTGCACCAGTCGAGCAGCCGCATCGACAGCCTGAAATTGGTTTCGATCACGAGATCGCCGTCGGTGGCCGTGGTTTCGGAAATCGCGCCGAGATGGATCACGGCATCGAGCCGGCGGCCCTTGAGCCAGTCCATCAATTCGGCAGGCGGCACGAAATCCGCGAGCTGGCGCTTGGCCAGATTGCGCCATTTGCCGTCATGGCCGAGCACGTCGCAAACCGCGATATCGGCGCGGCCGGCGTCATTCAACGCGGCCACGAGGTTCGATCCGATAAAACCGGCGCCTCCGGTCACCAGCAGCATGCCGTCCCCTGCCCTTGATGTGGGAGGCCAGCTTTGCCCCAGTCCTGCCCGGCAGGCAACTTGGGTCATGTCGTGTGGTGAAGACGGCAGCCGCCCCCTGCCGGCGGCTTTACCTCGCCGCGGGGAGCCGTTACCGACAGCGTGGAAATGCAGCTCCAAATCTCTAAATTATGAACACAGATTCAATAAATATGGCAGAGACACGGGACGCCGGCGATGTCAGGCCGATCCTGATCGTCCCCTATATGTGGATCGGTGACTTCGTGCGCGGCCATACCGTGGTGCGGGTGCTGAAGCAGCGCTGGCCGAACCGGCCGGTCGACCTGCTGGTGACCTCGCTATGCGCCCCGCTGGTCGATTATATGCCCGGCGTCCGCTCCGGGATCGTCTGGGACCTGCCGCGTAGCCGGCTTGCGGTGGCCAGGCAATGGGGCCTGGCGGAGCAGCTGCGGGCCAGGGGCTACGGCACCGCGCTGGTGCTGCCGCGCACCTGGAAGTCGGCGATTGCGCCCGCGCTGGCCGGCATCCCGGAACGGGTGGGGTTTGTCGGCGAAGCCAGGTTCGGGCTCATCAACCGATGGCGCTGGGGCGAAAAGGCGCTGCCCCGCTTCATCGACAAGAACGCGGCGCTGGCGCTGCCCGACGGCGCGCCGCTGCCGGATGAATGGCCGGTGCCGCAGCTCAGGGTTCCGGCCGAGGACGCCGGCCGCTGGCGGCAGGCCAATGGGCTCGGCAGCGGTCCGGCCGTCGCACTGGCGCCAGGCTCGGTCGGAGCCTCCAAGCGCTGGACCTGGTATCCGGAAGCCGCCCGGCTATTGGCCGAACGCGGCTTGGATGTCTGGGTGGTCGGCGGTCCCGGCGAAAAGGCGCTGGCGGCGGAGATCGTGGCCGCCGGCGGGCCTGCTGTCCGCGACCTCACCGGCACAGACCTGCGCAATGGCATCCTGGCGATGGCGGCGGCCAGCGTCGCGATATCGAACGATTCCGGACTGATGCACATCGCGGCGGCGATCGGGACGCCGACCATGGGGATTTTCGGCCCCACCAGCCCCTATCACTGGGCGCCGTTGAACGGCCTCGCCGCGACCGTGCAGACCAGGACCGTGGTGCCGTGCCAGCCTTGCCACCGGCCGGTCTGCACCATGAACGACCACCGCTGCATGCGCGACATTCCCGCTTCCGACGTGGTTGGCATCACCGAACGCGTGCTGGCCGAGGCGGCGCGGCCATGAGCAAGGTCGATCGCGCGCCCAGGCCCGCCGCGTTCCTCGACCGCGACGGCGTGGTCAATCACGACGACGGCTACATGGGCACGCAAGAGCGGATTCGATGGATGCCGAATGCGGCCAAGGCGATACGCCGGCTCAATGACGCCGGCTATCTTGTCTTCTTCTTCACCAACCAATCCGGCGTGGCGCGCGGCTTCTTTACCGAGGACGACGTCGGCAAGCTGCATGACTGGATGCTGGAAGAACTGGCGGCGCAAGGCGCCCGGGTCGACGACGTCAGGTATTGCCCGCATCACCCGGCCGGCACCGTGGCTGGCTATCTCGAGGATCACCATTGGCGCAAACCCGCGCCCGGCATGATCCACGATCTGATGGCGCAATGGCCGGTGCGTCACCAGGGCAGCTTCGTCATCGGCGACCGCCCCACCGACATCGAAGCGGCCGCGGCCGCGGGGCTGCCCGGATTCCTGTTCGCGGGCGGCGACCTCGACGCGTTCGTGGCGAATATCCTATCCAAGGGGCTTTCGGTACCCTGATACCTAAATGCAGCTTAAAAACGCTAATGTTGCCAGATAGTTGAACGATGCATGGGGTTGTTTTCGATATTTTTGATTAGACCAGCCTCCGATAAACCTCCGCAATCCCGCCCGCCTCGGCATCGAGGCTGAATTTTTCCAGCACCCGCGCCCGGCCGCGCGCACCCATCGCTGCGGCAGCAGCGGGGTCGCGCATCAGCGGCTCCAGCGCCGCGACCAGCGCATCGGCATCGCCTGATGGCGTCAGCACGCCGGTGATGCCATCCTCGACCACCAGTTCGGCCGCGCCCGCGCGCGACGCCACCAGCGCAGCGCCTGCCGACATCGCCTCGATCAGGGTCAGTCCAAAGCCCTCGTTGCGCGAAGTGAAGGCGTAGATCGTCAGCCGCTGGTACCAGCGCGGCACCTGCTCGATATCAAGCTCGCCGGTGATGACGATGCGCGATTGCAGCCCGGCGGCGTCGATCCGTTTGCGCAAATCTTCCGCGAATGCCGTCTGCTCCGACGTGATGGCGCCGACCATGACGGCGGTGAAATCGGGATAGCGCGGCAGCAGCCGGCACATCGCGTCCACGAACACGTCGCTGCCCTTTTGCGCGCGCACCCGGCCGAAGCAGCCGATGGCGTAGCGGCCCGGCAATCCGGCTTCGGCAAACGCCGCCGCGCGATCCGCAGGCGGCGCGTAGGTGCCGGTATCGACGCCATGCATGACGACAGTTGCGTCGCGCTTGAGAAAGGATTTCGATATTTCGCTGGTGGCGATGATGGCGTCCATTTGCCGGATCAGCCAGCGCGTGATCCAGGTGTGGTGCCGCTGCGCCGCCGAGGTGAATACCAGTTTCAACGGCCAGCCGAGCGAGCGCAGCAGCACGCCTGCGATCATCTCGTTGTTGCGCCGCGCATGCCAGATCAGCGGGATGCCGCGGCGCCAGCATTTCGCGAGATCCGCAAGCCCGATCCGCGCGATGCCGTCAGGCGCATCGGAACCGAGCCAGCCCGCGCGAAACAGTCTTGCGAGCTTCGGCGCCACCATGCGGTTGGTCGCGGTGACGCCGGAATAGCGCCTGTGCAGATTCGGCACGATCAGTTGCAGGTTGGCTGAGGAAATGTTCTCGATCGGCACGATGGGCTCCGTTTCGCGCATTTTCTATACGCAACATTAAGCATAGTGGCCAGTTCGCCCGCGCCGAAACCCACTCTTCACCGCGTCCCGGCTAGCATCGAGCCGATCGATCGCAAGATGGGTGAACTCATGACTGTGCTTGTCACCGGCGGCGCCGGCTATATCGGAAGTCACACGGTTCATGCGCTGGCGGAAGCCGGCGAAAACGTCGTCGTGGTCGACAATCTGTCGACCGGATTTTCTGCTTTCGTGCCCGAAGGCGTACCGCTTTTCATCGGCGACGCCGGCGACGAAAATCTCGTCGAGGGCGTGATCGCAGCGCACGGCGTCAGGAGCATTGTACATTTCGCGGGCTCGGTGGTGGTGCCGGATTCGATGCGCGATCCGCTGGCCTATTACCGCAACAACACCATGACGACACGCAGCCTGCTCAACGCGGCGGTGAAATGCGGCGTCAACCGCTTCATCTTTTCATCGACCGCCGCGGTGTACGGCAATCCGGATCAGGTGCCGGTGCCCGAGAGCGCGCCGACCCGGCCGCTGTCGCCCTACGGCTCCTCGAAGCTGATGACCGAAATCATGCTGCATGATGTCGCCGCCGCGCACGGCATGAACTATGTCGCGCTGCGCTATTTCAACGTCGCGGGCGCCGACCCCAAGGCGCGCATCGGACTTGCCACCGTGGGTGCCACGCATCTTCTGAAGATCGCGGTCGAGGCCGCCACCGGACAGCGCGCCAAGGTCGATGTATTCGGGACCGATTACCCGACGCCGGACGGCAGCTGCATCCGCGATTTCATTCACGTCAGCGATCTCGCGCAGGCGCATCGCGCGGCGCTGTCCTATCTGCGCGACGGCGGCACTTCGGCGACGCTGAATTGCGGCTACGGCCGTGGTTATTCGGTGCTCGAGACCATCGAGGCGGTGCGGCGCGTCTCCGGGCGCAATTTCGCGGTTCAAACTGCGCCGCGACGGCCCGGCGACATCATGACCATGATCGCCGACACCAGCCGCATCCGCTCGACCCTGGACTGGACCCCGCAATACGACGATCTCGAGACCATCGCAGCCCACGCGCTGGCATGGGAGGAGAAATCGTTCCGCGGCCGCCACGGCGAGCTGCGGCAGGCAGTTTCGGCCTGAAATCCGGCCGGGCGCAAGCCCCGATTTGGCTTGAAAAACCGGGATATAGCGGGCAAGGAGACGGACGTTTCGCAAGCCAACCCTGACGCGCGGGCGGGAGCCTGCCAGCGCTGTCAATGGAACGCGGATGACCGAACTTCCCAAGAAAATCACCGACGATCCCTATGCGGCGGCGATCCTGATTCGCCGCCTGATCACCGAACAGGGGCTGACCTACTGGCGGCGCTATCTGCTGGCCTTCGGACTGATGGCGGTGTCGGCAGCTGCGACCGCGGGCTCGGCCTGGGTTCTCGGCGAGGTCATCAACAAGGCCTATGTCGACAAGGACGTGCGCGGCATCGCGCTATTGTCCGGCCTCACCATCCTGATTTTCATCCTGAAGGGGGCGGCGACCTACGGCCACTCCGTGATTCTTTCGAAAATCTCCAACGCCATACTCGCCCACAACCAGCGCCGGCTGTTCGCCAAGCTGATGAGCGAAAGCGTCGCATTCTATTCGGAGCGGCATTCGTCGGAATTTCTGGCGCGGCTGACCGCCGGCGCCGCCTCCGTTACCCAGGTTCTCAACCTGCTGATCAATGCGCTCGGCCGCGACCTGCTGCTGCTGATCGGCCTCGTCTGCGTCATGCTGATGCAGGATCCGTACATGGCGTTGTTCGGATTCCTGGTGGCGCCGCCGGCCATGCTGGTGCTGCGCAAGCTGGTGAAGCGGATCAAGGGCCTCGCGCATAACCAGTTCACCGGCACCGCCGACATTCTCGAAACCATGCAGGAATCGCTGCAGGGCATCCGCACCGTCAAGGCCTTCACGCTCGAACAGACCATGCGCGAGCGGATCGACGCCAGCATCACGGCGGTCGAGCGCAACGCCAACAAGATGGCGCGGGTCTCGAACCGTTCGAGCCCGCTGATGGAGACGCTCGGCGGTTTCGCGGTGGCGGGCGGACTGATGTATGGCGGCTACAGCGTGGTGGCGATGGGCGCCACGCCGGGCCAGTTCTTTTCGTTCCTGACCGCATTCCTGATGGCCTACGAGCCGGCCAAGCGACTGGCCCGGCTCAACATCGAGCTGAACAGCAATCTGATCGGCGCCCGCAAATTGCTCGAGATCGTCGACAGCCCTTCCAGCGAGCCTGTCGACGACGACAAGCCGGCGCTGAAGCTGATCGATGCGCGGGTCGAGTTTCGCGACGTGACGTTCGCCTACCGTCCGGACGAGCCGGTGCTCAACCGCATGAGCTTCGTCGCCGAGCCCGGCAAGATGACCGCGCTGGTCGGCCCCTCCGGCGGCGGTAAATCCACCGTGCTGGCGCTGCTGCTGCGGTTCTATGAAGTCAGCGACGGCGACGTCCTGATCGACGGGCAGGCGATTTCGGCGGTATCGCGCAAGTCGCTGCGCCAGCAGACCGCCTATGTCGGGCAGGACGTCTATCTGTTCCGCGACTCGATCGGCGCCAACATCGCCTTCGGCAAGGTCGGCGCCACCCAGGACGAGATCGAGGCCGCCGCCAGGGCCGCCTGCGCGCACGAATTCATCATGGGATTTCCGCTCGGCTACGACACCCCGGTAGGCGAGCACGGCACGCAACTGTCAGGCGGCCAGCGCCAGCGCATCGCGGTGGCGCGCGCGCTGATCAAGAATGCGCCGATCATCCTGCTCGACGAGGCGACCGCGGCACTGGATTCGGAATCCGAAAAGCAGGTGCAGGAAGCCATCGAGCATCTGTGCCAGAACCGCACCACCATCGTCATCGCCCACCGTCTGCACACCATCATGCACGCCGACGCCATCCTGGTGGTCGAGGGCGGCGAGATCGTCGAGCGCGGCCGGCATGACGACCTGCTGCGCCGCGGCGGACGCTACGCGTCGTTCTTCCGCCTGCAGCACCGCGATGCGGGGTCGCTGACGCTGGCGCCGATCACCGCAACCGCGTAAAGCTGGCAACCGAGTTTTTCATCCCCGAACCCGCCGAGACCGTCATGAACGCGACATCCTACGTCATTCCCGCTCCGCCGCAGCCCTCGCTTCCCGTCGTCGGCGAAGCAAAATCCTATCCGGTTCGCCGCATCTGGTGCGTC
This sequence comes from Bradyrhizobium sp., assembly GCF_030693485.1. GTDB lineage: Bacteria > Pseudomonadota > Alphaproteobacteria > Rhizobiales > Xanthobacteraceae > Bradyrhizobium. The sequence goes on from NZ_JAUYAN010000079.1 coordinate 15,576, forward strand.
GGTCGCAACTATCTCGAGCACATCCGCGAGATGGGCAATGACGAACGGGCGCCGCCGTTCTTTTTCGCCAAGCATGCCGACATGCTGGTGGCCGATGGCGCCACCATCCCCTATCCGCCGCTGACCAAGGATCTGCACCACGAGGTCGAACTGATCGTGGCGATGAAGAGCGGTGGTCTCAATATCCCGGCCGACAAGGCGCTCGACCACGTCTATGGCTACGGCGTCGGCATCGACCTCACCCGCCGCGACCTGCAGATCGCCTCGCGCAAGAAGGAGCGGCCGTGGGAAGTCGGTAAATCCTTCGACTATTCCGCGCCCTGCTCGGCGCTGCAGCCGGCCGCCAAGATCGGCCATCCCTCCAAGGGCAGGATCTGGCTGACCGTTAACGGCACCGAAACCCAGAAGGGCGACCTCACCGAACTGATCTGGAACGTGCCCGAGATCATCTGGCAGCTCTCGCAGCAGGTCGCGCTCGAAGCCGGCGAC
>NZ_JAUYAN010000104.1 GCF_030693485.1 Bradyrhizobium sp.
CGATTCGGTCGAGCGCCTGATGGGCACCAGGGCCGAGGCGCGCTTCGCCTTCATTTCCGACAAGGCCGAATTCGCCAGCGAGGATCTGCTGGACGTCTAGCGCCCGGCAGCGCCGAAAACGGCCGGATTCCGCCTTCCGGCGGAGAATTCGGTTTTTTTTGTCGGCTTTCTCCCTTTTCGTTTTCAGGCGAGTGTGGTTCCCCCGCAACAGCATTTTGGACGGAACCGGTTATAGTTTTTTTCGATGGTTTGAGATTCTTGGAATTCAAAACTTACCGCTGGTCGGAATCGACCGCTCGTTGATTGGGGAATTGACATGAAAAAAATGGTTCTCGCCTTGACTGCGGTTGCGGCATTTTCCGCCCCTGCGCTCGCCGCCGACATGCGAGCCAAGGCACCGATGATGAGGGCAGCTCCCGTCGCTTACGCCCCCTCCTGGACCGGCTGCTACGTCGCCGGCGGCTGGGGCTACGGTATGTGGAACCAGGAAAACACCGCTTATGATGACGGACCGCCGAGAGTTCAGGCCACTCCCACGGCAACGGCGGGTGGCCGCGGTCATTTCGGAACAGTGCAAGGCGGCTGCGACTATCAGTTCGCGCTGGGCGGCTGGAACATGGTGGTCGGCGCCTTCGGCGATTACGACTTCGCCGACATCAAGGGCCAGGTGAACCTTCCCACGAGCACCTTGTACGGCACGGAAAAGCTGAGTTCGCGGTGGGCGGTCGGCGGTCGTATCGGCGCGCTGGTCACCCCGCAATTGCTGACCTATGTCGCCGGCGGCTACACCGAAGCCAAGTTCGACCGAACCAATTTCGAAGCGTTTAATGGCCCTGTCGTCATTCCTGGCGCTGGAATTTATATCGACGCGACAACCCACAAGGGCTGGTTCATCGGCAGCGGCGCTGAATATGCGCTGGGCTTCATGCCGGGCCTGTTCTGGAAGACCGAATACCGGTATTCGCAGTTCGATCGTCAAAGCAACCCGCTACGGGTCACCGCGACCAACGCGCTCACGGGCGACTCTATCGACTCCGAGAAGTGGACCCACGCCGTGCGCACCCAGCTGGTGTATCGCTTCAACTGGGGCGGCGGCGCGGTCGTCGCCAAGTACTGATCTCTCCCGAACCGACCAACTCAAAAGCCCCGGCATCTGCCGGGGCTTTTTTGTGACGTCCCCTTGCCCTCCCCGCACAAGCACAGCACTCTGGCACCCACGCGAAGTCCGCGGCTACCAGCGAGCAAGACCTATGCGCAAGGTGCTTCTGATCATTGGTTTCCTCGCCGTCGCGATCGGGCTGCTCTGGATCGGTCAGGGCACCGGCGTGATCGCCTGGCCGGCGTCGAGCTTCATGATCAAGCAGACCCAATGGGCCTGGTACGGCGCGGCGCTGGCCGCGCTCGGGCTGATCCTGATCTGGCGCGGCCGGCGTTGATAACGCGTTTGACACTACGTATCATCGTCGTCCCTGCCTAGTGCGCAATTGCGCACGGGGCGCAGGGACCCATAATCACAAAAGCCTGTGGTTATGCGAAGCTGTTGCACCAGCCTTCCACCAAAACTAACATAGGTGGCTATGGGTCCCTGCGTTCGCAGGGACGACATCGAATTTGTTGGATCGCCGCGCCTGAACTGGATGACACCAATGCCAACCAAACTGTTCGATCTCCGCGGCAAGGTGGCCATCGTCACCGGCGGCAATGGCGGCATCGGGCTCGGCATGGCGCGGGGGCTGGCGGAAGCCGGCGCTGATATCGCGGTGGTCGGGCGCAACGAAGCGAAATCGACCGCCGCGGCCGCCGAGCTCAAGGCGTGCGGCGTCAGGACGATCGCGGTCACCGCCGACGTCACCGACAAGGCGGCGGTCGCCGCCATGGTCGAACGCGTCACCAAAGAGCTCGGCCGCATCGACATCCTCGTCAACAATGCCGGCATCAACATCCGCAAGCCGCCGCACGCGCTCGAACTCGAGGAATGGGACAGCGTCATAAAGACCAACCTCACCAGCGCCTTCCTGTGCTCGAAGGCAGCCCACCCCGCCATGAAGGCGTCCGGCGGCGGCAAGATCATCAATATCGGCTCGATGCTGTCGATCTTCGGCACCAGCTTCGCGCCGGCTTATGCCGCCAGCAAGGGCGGCATCGTGCAGTTCACCCGCTCCTGCGCGGTGGCCTGGGCCGGCGACAACATCCAGGCCAACGCCATCCTGCCGGGCTGGATCGACACCGACCTGACCAGGCGCGCCCGCGCCGAGATCGACGGCCTGCATGACAAGGTGCTGGCGCGCACGCCGGCGGCGCGATGGGGGGCCATCGCCGACTTCGCGGGCATCGCCGTGTTCCTGTCGTCGAGCGCCTCGGATTTTGTCACGGGCACCGCGATCCCGGTCGACGGCGGTTTCTCGATCATGGGATGAAAGGCGGCCTGACGCCTCCGTCGGGGCCTTTTTCAAAAATCTCGAAAACAACCCCATGCAATGAAAGGCTAGGCGGCATTAGCGGTGTTTTGATACCGTCTACCGCACATGCTCCGGCCGCACCCCGAGCCCGACGAGGCGCGCGGTGATGCCCTGCAGCCAGGGCACCGCGTTGATGAGGCGAACCGGCAGCGGCGGCCTCAGCGGCGCGTTGCCGGGCTTCAGCGCGGCACTGATCAGTCTGTGCTGCACCACCACCTGCATCCGCTGCGTCATCCGCACCGGAAATTCGCGGCGCCGCTGCACGGCGTCGAGTTCGTCCGCGGACGGGCAACCGCTCGCCAGCCTGGCCGCCAGCAGGTTCGCCGTCGCGACCGCATCCTGCACCGCCAGGTTGACGCCGACGCCGCCGACCGGCGACATCGCATGCGCGGCGTCGCCGATGCAGAGCAGGCCCGGACGGCTCCAGCGCTTTAAGCGATTGATGGTCACCGTCAGCAGCTTGACGTCGTCCCACGTTTTCACGTCCGCCATCCCCGACTTCAGGACCGGGGCCATGCCGACGATGGCGTCGCGGAAGGCGTCGAGCCCGCGCGCCCTCACCGCATCGTTCTGCCCCTTCGCGATGACATAGGCGCATTGCCAGTAATCGCCGCGGTCGAACGTCACCATCATCTTGCCGGGGTCGAGCCGCGCGAACAGGTTTTCACTCTCGTCGGCGCGCTTGCCGGCGCGAAACCACAGCACATCCATCGGCGCGCCTGTCTCCTCGACCTCGAGACCGGCACGCCGC
>NZ_JAUYAN010000106.1 GCF_030693485.1 Bradyrhizobium sp.
AGGCCCCGGATTTCGCAAGGGCTCCATCCGGGCTACGGCTTCTGACGTACGCATCGGCCTATCAACGTCATAGCGAGCGCAGCGAAGCAATCCATTTCGCAGCGGTACGGTTGGTAGATGGATTGCTTCGCTGCGCTCGCAATGACGCTGCGGGTGACTGATTCAAATTTCAAGCAGCGGAGCCTGTTATGGCTGCGCTTCGCGCCGACCCGTTGCTCGCAATGACGGCCGTGGGTGTCATGCCTCTGCGGCTCGCGTTGCTACCGCTTCTTCCACCCGCCCCGGTGCCCCGGCGCGCCGCCGCTGGAGCGCGGCACCGGCCCGAACTCGGGACCGGATTGCCGCGAGTCGGTGGGCTGGAAAATCTTGCTGCCGCTGCTGGCGTCGCCGAGCGAAGGCTTGCTCGGACGGGCGCCGCCGGGACGATAGGGCAGGGACTCCGGGCCGTGCATTTCGTCGAGATGGGGTTTGTGGACGCGGGAGGATGACGAGGGACCGCCGCTGCCGCTCACCCCACCCCGCGCGCCTGCGGCGCGCGACCCTCCCCCTCCAGGGGAGGGTGAAGGGACGCGCGGCGTGTTGTTGCCGCCGCGCTTCGAGGAGCCCTTCGGCAGGTTGGCGGACTCGCCGTACTTCTTCGCGCCGGCCCAGGCGCCGGCTTTGGCTGCGACGCCGCGCTGCTTGATGGTGGGGTCGTCGACCACCGCAAGCTCGGTCGCGCGCAGGCGTTTGACTTCGTCGCGGAGGCGGGCGGCTTCCTCGAAATTGAGGTCGGCGGCGGCTTCGCGCATGCGGGTTTCGAGATCGCCGAGCACGGCCTCGAAATTGTGGCCGATGCTGATGACGTCATCCGCCATGCCGCCGTCGCCGATTTCCACCAGCACATGGTCGCGTTCGTAGACGCTGTTCATGATATCGCCGATCGACTTCTTGATGCTCTCCGGCGTGATGCCGTGCTCGGTGTTGTATTCGACCTGTTTTTCGCGGCGGCGGTCGGTCTCGGCGATGGCGCGCGTCATCGATCCCGTGATCTGGTCGGCATAGAGGATCACCCTGCCGTCGACGTTGCGGGCGGCGCGGCCGATGGTCTGGATCAGAGACGTTTCGCTGCGCAAAAAACCTTCCTTGTCGGCGTCGAGGATGGCGACCAGCGCGCATTCGGGGATGTCGAGGCCCTCGCGCAGCAGATTGATGCCGACCAGCGCGTCGAAGGCGCCGAGCCGGAGGTCGCGGATGATCTCGATGCGCTCGATGGTGTCGATGTCGGAGTGCATGTAGCGCACGCGGATGCCCTGCTCGTGCAGGTATTCGGTGAGATCTTCCGCCATGCGTTTTGTCAGCACGGTGATGAGGCTGCGATAGCCGGCATTGGCGGTGGCGCGGACCTCGCCGACGAGATCGTCGACTTGCGTCCGCGCCGGGCGGATGTCGACCGGCGGATCGATCAGGCCAGTGGGGCGGATCACCTGTTCGACGAACACGCCGCCGCTCTCGTTCAGCTCCCACGCGGAGGGGGTGGCGGAGACCGCGACCGATTGCGGGCGCATCATGTCCCATTCCTCGAAACGCAAGGGACGGTTGTCCATGCAGGAGGGCAGCCGGAAGCCGTATTCCGCCAGGGTCGCCTTGCGCCGGAAATCGCCTTTGAACATGCCGCCGATCTGCGGCACCGTGACGTGGCTTTCGTCGGCAAACACAAGCGCATTGTCCGGGACATATTCGAACAGCGTCGGCGGCGGCTCGCCGGGCCGGCGTCCGGTGAGGTAGCGCGAATAGTTCTCGATGCCGGCGCAGGAGCCGGTGGCTTCCATCATCTCGAGATCGAAGGTGGTGCGCTGCTCCAGCCGCTGCGCTTCCAAGAGGCGGCCCTGGTCGTGCAACTGGTCCAGCCGCCATTTCAGTTCCGACTTGATCGACTTGATGGCCTGCACCAGCGTCGGCCGCGGCGTCACGTAATGCGAGTTGGCGTAGATCTTGATGAATTCGAGATCGTCCTGGCGGTGGCCGGTGAGCGGATCGAACTCCTCGATATTTTCCACGGTGTCGCCGAACAGGTTCACGCGCCAGGCGCGGTCTTCATAATGCGCTGGAAAAATGTCGATGACGTCGCCGCGCACCCGGAAGGTGCCACGGGTAAAATCGGCCTGCGTCCGCTTGTACTGCAGCGCCACCAGGTCGGCGATCAATTGCCGCTGGTCGATGCGCTCGCCCTTCTTCAGCGCGAACGTCATGGCGGTATAGGTCTCGACCGAGCCGATACCGTAGATGCACGACACCGAGGCCACGATGATGACGTCGTCGCGCTCCAGCAGCGCCCGCGTCGCCGAATGGCGCATGCGGTCGATCTGCTCATTGATCGAGGAATCCTTCTCGATGTAGGTGTCGGTCCGCGGCACATAGGCCTCGGGCTGGTAGTAGTCGTAGTAACTGACAAAATACTCGACGGCGTTGTCGGGAAAGAAACTCTTGAACTCGCCATAGAGCTGCGCCGCCAGCGTCTTGTTCGGCGCCAGGATGATGGCGGGGCGCTGCGTCGCCTCGATCACCTTGGCCATCGTGTACGTCTTGCCGGAGCCGGTGACGCCGAGCAGCACCTGGGTGCGGTCGTTGCGTGAAATGCCCTCGACCAGTTCCTTGATCGCGGTCGGCTGGTCGCCTTTCGGCTCGTATTCGGACTTGATCACGAAGGGTACGCCGCCTTCGGATTTCTCCGGGCGCGGCGGGCGATGCGGCGTCCAGATCTTGATCTGGCCGTCCTCGCCCTTGAATTCGGGCCGTCCGTCGCGGATCAGGCTTTCCAGTGCGTCGGCGGTGGCGGCGACGCCGAGCGCCTCCATCTTGTTGCGCGGCGGCCGCGCCAGCGCGGCAAGGTCTTCCTCCTCGGTGGTGAAGCCGAGTTGTTTGGCCAGTTCCGGGTCGAGCGTCGGGATGGTGGCGGCGGTGCCGTAATTGGCGGGCGGGGCTTCGTCGAAACCTCGGATCGCTGAGGCGCCCCCACCCTGACCCTCCCCCGCAAGCGGGAGAGGGGACGCAGGCTGTGCGTCCGCGG
>NZ_JAUYAN010000111.1 GCF_030693485.1 Bradyrhizobium sp.
CTGGGCTACGTCTATCGGGTGGTCTCCAATTTCGCTTTTCTGGCGCTGGTCTATTACAGCCTGAATTTCATGGAGAAGTATCAGCATCGCGCCATCATCGCGATTCTGGTGCTGGTCTATGCCTCGATGCGCGGGGTCTCGGCGCTGCGGTCGTTCTACTTCTTCCAGAAGATCGAGCGGCTGGAGCTCGAGGCGCGCCGCCTCGCCGGTGTGGCCGGGGAGGCCGGAGCCGCCGCCTCGCGCAGGCACGTCGTCAGCGACGTGGCGGTACTGCGACGCGACGGCGAGATGAAGTCCTATATCGACCTGTTCTTTCTCGCCATGGTCGTGCTGATTTGCATCGCCAAGATCGTGACGAACTGAGCCGCCGAGGGCTCCTTACCTGACTTGAACCAGGCGCTTCAGCGCCCGCCGGCCGGGCTGCGCCGCATGCCCGGCGGCGCGGCCGGCTGCGTGAGGCACATCTGCCCGGTTGGCCCGGGATTTTCCGCCGCCCGCGCGCCGGGATGCGCTGGTTTCCCCGGGCACACGCTCTGCGCCGTGCTTCGCATGTGTCATGGCATCAGGCTTGGCATGAGTTCCGGCATGCCCGGTTGAAGCCGCTGGCTCGGCGCGACGCGAGGGGCGCGCGGTGACAGCCTGGGCCGCCAGCCGCGGTCGGCCGCCGAACTCGAAGACACTTTGTCCCGGCACCGGCAGGGCGTTGACGGCGCCCAGCAGCGGTACCGGCATTTGCTGGGGCCAGGGCGCCTGCCGCGGCTGCGGAACGGCGCCGGTGCGTTGCCTGGCGCGATCGGACGACGTCAGCCATTCGTCGTTCCAGTACGAATCCGACAGCCAGGGGCCGGGCAGCATCGTGCTCTCGGCAAAAAAGAAACTGGGAACTTGCGGCCAGTGTGAGGTCGCAACGTTCTCCGGCAGCGGGCGCGAGCGCCATTGCTGCGGTTCGGTCGGTGTCGCTGCCAGCTCGGTGGTCGCCGGCACCACGTGCACGATGCGATAGCCTCGCGCCTTCATCTCCTGCAGGATTTTCGGCAGGGCGGCTACCGTTCGCGCCTGGATGTCGTGCAGCAGCAGGATGCCCTTGCCCTTGGCCTCCAGCCGCTGCATCGCGAGTTCGTAGACACGCGAGGAGGAAACGGGTCGCCAGTCGTCGGCCGGGAAATCCGCGCTCCAGACCTGGGCGCCCTTCAACGCGGCATATTGCTCGATGCCCTCGGCGCGCGCGAGGCCGGGCACACGAAAGAACGGGGCCGGCGCGGTGCCGTCTCCCAGCGCCGCGGACACCGACGCAATGCCCTCGTCGATTTCCTGTTGAATGCGTTCGATCGGCAGCAGATGCATGCCGCCCGGATGATTCTGGGTGTGGGTCGCGACGGTGTGGCCGGCGTCGCGGACCTTGCGCACGCCTTCCGGATTGGCCTGGGCCTGACGGCCGACCAGGAAGAAGGTCGCCTTGACGCAATGGGAGGCCAGGATTTCCAGAATCCGGTTGCTGTATTTCGGCAACGGCCCGTCGTCGAAGGTCAGCACTACCTCGCCATCCGCGAGCGGCAGCGTTTCGGCATATTGCATGACGCCGATGCGGGGATGCTCGCGGGGGTCGACCACCAGGGTTCGCGAGGTGCCGAGCGCATCGGGACGGCCGGGGCAATCGGCGGCCGAGCCGGCCAGGGCAGCCGGTGCGGTCATGACGGCGAACAGTCCCAGGCCAACGGCAATGCGGTGCCGAACTCCAATCAATACATCAACAATCATGCACCGTGATTCCCAATAACGCGAAAAATTACCGCCGCGCCGTGAACGCGGGCTTAATTGCCCGACTTTCTCAGATGATTCCAGCCTAGGGGACGCGGGCGACACCGACGGCGCGCGGCGCCGGTACCAGATGGACCACACGATAGTGATTGTCCCTGAGCCAGCGCAGGAAGGCCGGCAGCATGGAAGCGGTCTGCGCCTTGGGATCGTGCAGCAGGATGATGCCCTTGCCGGCAGCCTTGAGCCGGTCGGTCAGCTTGTTCAATTGCGCCTGCGGGGACATGAGCTCCCAGTCGCTCGCCCACAGGTCGGCGCCGAACACCGCCATGCCGCGGGACTGCAGCCGATCGAGCAGGTGAGGCGTGCTCTCAAAGTAGGGAAACCGGAAGAACGGCGTACTCGGGGTCGTGGTTGCGACCCCGTGCAGCGCCATTTCATCCGCGGCAATGCCCTTGTCGATCTCGGCCTCGGCCTGAGCCGGCTTCAGGTATTTGAGGTTGTGATGCGCAAAGGTGTGATGGCCAATGGTGTGGCCTTCGGCGGCGATCCGCCGAACCAGCGCCGGATGTGCGGAGGCGGACCGGCCGATCAGGAAGAACGTCGCGCGCACGCATTCCTGTGCCAGCGCCGCCAGCACCCGTGACGTCGTCGCCGGCCACGGGCCGTCGTCGAAGGTCATCACGACCTCGCGATCCCCAAGCGGCAGGGTCTGCGGAAAGCTCTTCAGGCCGACCCGTGGCGTTGCGGTGGGATCGACGCTTAGAATGCGCGAAGTTCCGAGCGTGCCGGGCCGCGGACAATCTGCCGCCTGCGCCGCTGCGCTCCACGCGACCGAAGCGACAAGCGTGGTTCTCAGCAGCTTCATCACTTCCAAAGTCATTACTTCCAAAGTCATTGCAGTCCGGGCGGATTTGTCATTGCGCTAGGTGTTGCCGATTGGCTATTGCGTCAAGCGATAAGTCAGACGAGTTCATCAACCCTGTCAAACGGCGAGGCGCGCTATGGCCGAAGCTACGGACGTTGCCCAGGCCGCCGATGCGTCGTGGCTCGACCGTCATCCGATGCGCGACGAGAATGGCGGAATTCGTCAGGAGTTTGTCGCGGAAATAGCCCGCGCGGTTCAAGCCGCCGATGCCGCATTCTTGCGCACCATCGTCGCCGAGCTGCATGAAGCCGATCTCGGCGACCTGATCGAGGCGCTCGAACCGGATGACCGCGTCAGCCTCGTCGAGTTGACCGGCGCCGACTTCGATTTCTCGGCGCTGAACGAGGTCGACGACTCCGTCCGCGAGGAAATCCTCGAGGAACTCGAACCGGAGACGGTGGCGGAGGGCGTTCGCGAGCTGGAATCCGACGACGCCGTCGAATTGCTCGAAGGCCTCGACGAGAAGGACCAGGAAGAGATCCTCGAAAAACTGCCGCCCTCGGAGCGCGACGCGCTCGAGCGCAGCCTGGATTATCCGGAAAACTCCGCCGGCCGGCGGATGCAGACCGAGTTCATCGCGGTGCCGCCGGACTGGACCGTTGGGCAGGCGATCGACTACATGCGTGACACGCCCGATCTGCCCGACCGGTTCTACGAAATCTATTCGGTCGATGGCGCGCAGCACTGGCAGGGCGCGGTGTCGCTTGACGTCTTGCTGCGCTCGCGCCGCCCGGTGCTGCTGGCCGACCTGATCGACGAGGACCGCCGCCGCGTCTCGGTCATGGACGACCAGGAGGAAGTGGCGCGGCTGTTCGGCAAGTACAATCTGGTGGCGGCGCCGGTGGTCGACACCGAGAACCGGCTGGTCGGCGTCATCACCATCGACGACGTGGTTGACGTGATCGAGGAAGAGGCCGACGAGGACCTGAAGGCGCTGGGCGGCGTCACCTCGGGCGAAGAACTGTCCGACAATGTCTGGACCATCGCCAAGGGCCGCTTCAACTGGCTGCTGGTCAATCTCGCCACCGCCTTCCTGGCGTCGTCGGTGCTCGGCCTGTTCGAGGGCCAGCTCGAACAGATGGTGGCGCTGGCGGTGCTGGCGCCGATCGTCGCCAGCCAGGGCGGCAATGCCGCGACCCAGACCATGACGGTGGCGGTGCGCGCGCTGGCGACCCGCGAACTCGGCCCCCACAACGCCCATCGCGTGGTCATGCGCGAGGGCCTGGTCGGCCTCGTCAACGGCCTCGCCTTTGCGGTGATCACCGGCGTTGCCGCGGTGGCCTGGTTCAAGATGCCGGGGCTCGGCGTCGTGATCGGCCTCGCCATGCTGTGCAACCTGATTGCCGGGGCGCTCGGCGGCATTCTGATTCCGATGGTGCTGGAGCGGGTGCGGGCCGATCCGGCGGTGGCGTCGGGCACCTTCGTCACCACCATCACCGACGTGGTCGGCTTCTTCTCGTTTCTCGGTATCGCCACGCTCTGGTTCGGACTGAAGTAAGGCGTTTTCGAGCGAAATGGGTACCGGTTCGCGTGAAGAAAACGCGTCAAACAGATGATCAGCAGGTCTCTGCGGCCGCATTATCGTTAATCAAGGCTTAACGCGCATCGCCGACACTTCCGCGCCTGGAGTCGGACATGCAGCGCTTGCGGCTGAAAGCGGACGGACGGATCGTCGAATTGCGGGACGGGCAGGAGTTTCCGCTTGTACCGGCAACGCCTGCCGCGCCCGCGGAAGTGGCCGCGTCCCCGGCGGTACGCGACCTGCGACGGCGCGCGCGGCTGACGCAGCTTGAATTCGCCGCCCGGTTAGGGGTGCCGGTCGAGACCATCCGAAATTGGGAGCAGGGCAAACGGATGCCGCGCGGACCGGCGAGGGCGCTTCTCGCCGTCATCGCCCACGCGCCGGACACCGTGTTTGCCGCC
>NZ_JAUYAN010000131.1 GCF_030693485.1 Bradyrhizobium sp.
CATCGTCGAAACCAGTTGCCGGGAGTGAAGTCGCACCTTCCGGGGAAACCCTCCGAAGCGTTGAAGATTTCTACGATGTTGCCAATAACCTTCCGACGCTATGCTGGATGGCCGACGCGGACGGGAGCATCTTCTGGTACAATCGCCGCTGGTACGAGTACACGGGGACCTCGCCCGAGAATCAGCAAGGCTGGGGCTGGACCTCGGTTCACGATGCCCACCGGCTGCCCGACGTACTGCAGCGATGGAAGTATTCCATCGCCACGGGCGAACCATTCGAGATGACTTTTCCTATCAGGGGTGGCGACGGGATTTTTCGTCCTTTTCTGACGCGGGCGGTTCCCTTGCGAGACGCAGCAGGCCTGATCGTTCGCTGGTTGGGTACGAATGCTGACATCTCCGCCCAGATCGCCGCCGAATCTTCATTGCGCGAGAGCGAGGAGCTTTATCGGTCCGCCTTGGCCGCTGGCAGAATGGGTACCTGGCAAACCGATTTGATCAACAGGACGCGGCTCTGGACGCCGGAGAGTATGGCTTTGTTCGGCCTCAACCTTGCCGACGGGCGCGGTCATGTCCGCGGTGACGAAGAAGACGAATACTGGTCCGCGTTGCACCCGGACGACCGGCATCTGATGCGCGCATTCCACGAGCTTGCAGACAAGCAGGATTCATTTACGTCTGAATACCGCGTGGTTTGGCCGGACGGTACAATTCTCTGGCTTAGAGGCCACGGTCACGTGGTGGCTCGTGGGCCTGACGGCAAAGCTCACCGCATGGTCAGCATTGTGGCCGATGTCACCGAGCGCAAGGCCGCGGAAGATCATAATCAGTTCCTGATGCATGAATTATCGCACCGGTCAAAGAATTTGCTCACCGTAATCCAGTCGATTGCCCGTCGGACAGCCCGGACGGCCGGGACCATGGAAGAATTCGAAAGCCGGTTTGGGCAGCGTCTGCAGGGCATCGCGGCGTCGCACGACGTATTGGTTGGCAACAGCTGGCAAGGAGCCCCGCTCGCCGATCTCTTGCGCAAACACCTTGAGCCCTTTGTGGACGTTCAGAGTTCCCGTGTTGAACTTGGTGGACCCGACATTGTCGTTGGCGCGGAAGCCGCGCAGGCCATCGGGCTCGCGATCCACGAACTGACGACCAACGCCATCAAATACGGGGCTCTGTCCGGGCCGGCGGGGACAGTCAAGGTGACCTGGACGTTGGATGATGATGCGGGCGCGCCGCGTCAATTGCTTTTGAACTGGATTGAGCAAGGCGGGCCGCCGGTCGTCCCGCCATCTCACAAGGGGTTTGGCCATGTTGTGTTCGACGACATGATTGAACGCTCTCTCAAAGGCAAGGTCGCCTTGGAGTTTGCGGCCTCTGGACTGAGCTGGCGCGTCTCAATTCCGGCAGCAAATCTGATCATCGGAAAAGCAGGCGGCTGATGGCTGTTTCGCACCTCGCTCTCGCCAGTACCCAAGCCTGAGCGGATGTGAACGGCTCGATGCGGGGGACAGGGCGGCGTGATGGCGGGAAGCGAAAACGGCGCGCCTCCCGAATCATTCCCGGTGACTGACGATTTCGAACGCGGTGCGTTCCGGGCCGGACGATACCGTCATCGTCGCGTTCAGCCGCCGCACAAACGACTTGACGACCTGCATCCCGAAACCCTTGCTCCGGTCGACGTCGAAGCCAGCGGGTAGACCACGCCCCCGGTCCGAAACCTCCAGGCGCCAGCCGTCCGGGCCTTGCTTGAAGGTGACGGCAACGTTGCCGTGCTGGCCAAGCGGATAGGCGTATTTGAAGCTGTTGGTCACCAGCTCCGCGACCAGAAGGCCCAGCCCGCTCGCCATGTCAGAACGCAGCATGGCGGCATCCGCCGTGAGATCGATCGCATCGATCTGGGCCGGCGCGGTGTGCTTGAGACTCTCGCACAGCCTGCGGAGGAAATCGCCCATGTCGATTTCCTCGGTGCTGCCGCTGAGATGCAATTGCTTGTGAACCGTGGCGATGGCGAGCACCCGGTTGCTGGCCATGTCGAGCTGCGCCTTGGTCTCTTCGCTTGATGCGCTGCGGCTCTGCACCGCCAGGATGGATTGCACGAGCTGCAGCGAGTTCATGAGGCGATGATCGGCCTCGCGCATCAGCGTTTCTTTTTCAGACACCATTTCTTCGGCCCGAAGCCTGGCGGAGTGTTCGGCGGCGGCGATGCGGCGCAACTCCAACAGCTTCATCACCTGGTTGGCCATCAGGCGCAGGAAAGCTTTCTGGGTTTCGTCCAGCTCGCGCGGTTTGTAGTCCAGCACGCAAACGGTGCCGAGCGGAAACCCTTCGGCGGTTTGCAGCAGTGCGCCGGCATAGAAGCGCAGGCGCGGATCGCCGGTCACCAGCGGATTATCGCAGAAGCGATGGTCCAGCGTCGTGTCCGGTATGATGAACAGGTCGGGTTGCAGAATGGCATGCGCGCAGATCGAGCTGTCGATCGGCGTCTCGCGCACGCCCAGTCCGACTTCGGCCTTGAACCATTGGCGGCCCTGGTCGATCAGATTGATGACGGAGATGGGGGTGCCGCACACCGCGGACGCGACTTCGACCACCTCGTCGAAATCGGCCTCTCGCGGCGTGTCGAGAATGTCGTAACGGCGGAGCGCCTCCAGACGATATGCTTCGGCACTGTGCAATTCGGCTTTCACGGGGGTCTCTGACTTTCGAAGGCATGTTCAGGATCATGCGCTTCACGTCTGCCGGTCTAGCTGTTTTGGGTGCGTTTGGGAACCAGGGTTGGTTGGCCGACGTCCGGGTCGGTGCCGCGCAATGCTGTTCCCCGAGCTTCGATCGTCTGAAGGCAGCGCGCTGTGGATCAGATCGGACGGCCTGGACTCCGGCTGATCGGGCGCTCGCGTCCACGGCACCGGCGGTACGGCCGGGGAGTTCCCAAGTAATGAGAAATTCGGCTCCGGGTCACTCTCTCAGGCGAATGGACGGAAAGCGACAATGAGTCGGCCACGTCAGAGGCCCAGCGCGATCTCGGCCCAGCGCATCACCGTATGGCTGTTGAGAAACTCGATCACGGCGGGCTCGGTATCCGACGGCCGGTCGTGGCCGAGCACAGCCGTCGCCACGATCATGTCGCAGCGTTCGTTGAAAGCCACCGATATCACCGTCTTGCCATTCGGATTGCGACCGTTGAGCGCATAGGCGCGGCTGCGTCCTTTCATCCACGCAATGCTGACCGGACGGCCGGCGCCGAGCGGTGAAGCCTCGCCGACGAGAACGAGATCTCCCATGCGATCCAGAGCTTCGTCATCGGCCACGCCCGTCGTGCAATCGCAAAAACCGATCTTGGCGCGCAGATAAAGGTTCAGCTCGGCGCCGCAATCAGTCGCCTTGCAACGGAACGCCTTTCCCCTGCCCCAGGGATCGATTGGGAAGGGCCAGGCCACCTCGGTCCATACCGGCAAGGTCGCGATCACAGCCGCGCGCGGTGGCGGACCGAACCACGCCAGGGCCGCGGCCATGACGCTCCCCAGCAAGGCTGCCACGAAGGCGATACCGGCTACCCTTCTCATCGCGCCACCGCTTCCGCTTCTGGCCGCTCTAATTGCTGGCGAGATACCTCTTTGCCGTGGCGACCTCGGGCCGCTCCGTGTCGGAGTTCGCCGTCAGCGCCACCAGTTGCTGATAATTGTATCGCGCCGCGGCCTTGTCACCGAGCATGTCGGCTGCCCTGGCAGCGCCCGCGTAGCCCTGGAAGCGGTTCGGCTCCTTGGCCTTGGTGGCCTCGAATGCCGCAAGCGCCTCCCTTGCCATGTTGCGATCGATCAGCATGAAGCCATAGAGCTCGCGCGCCGGCGTCAGCGGGCCGGGCGTGATCACATGCTTCTCGGTCTTGTCCTCGGCGTCCGCGGCGGCACTCATGGCGTTGATGGCTTCGTCGTACTTGCCCTCTGCGTGGAGCGCCCAGGCAACGGCGACCTGGCGCTGGATGTCGACGATCTCCGACCAGTAGACATCCTTGGCGTCACGCAGCCTGTCGCGCAATTCCGCGAGCTTCTGGATGTCGGCCTTGGCGGCTTCCGGCTTGCCGGATCGCGCGGCGCCGAGCGCGCGGGCGTAGTGCGAGATCGCCATCGCGAAATTCAAGCCGCTGGGCCTCACAGCCAGTTGCGAGGCGGCGTCCCAGTCGCTGCGGTCGATCGCATAACGGGCCGGCGAAGCCGCCAGCGCGTAGTCGGCCGGCGCGACGGTCGCCTTGAAGTCGGCCTCCTTTGTCATGTCGTCTATGACGGCGCGAGCCTGCTGGTCTTGCGCGAGCTGAAGGTGGGCATAAACCATGTAATCCTGCGCATGAAGGTAATTGCCCACCGACTTCTCGGCCTTCGCCGCCTTCACCGAGGCGGTGTTGGAGGCGATCGATTCCTTCCAATAGCCGACGCGGGTGTAGATATGCGAGGGCATGTGCTGGGCGTGCGGCGCGGCCGGCGCGATCCTGGCGTAGCGGTTGGCGGCGTCGAGACCTTTTTGCGCGGTTGCCGGATAGTCGTAGAGGTGGATCAGGTAGTGCGTCACGCCCGGATGTTGCGGCAGCCGCACGGACATCGGCTCCAGGATGGCGGCGCCTTTCGTCTGCTGCGCGTAAGTCTTGTCGTTCAGGTCCGCCGACGTGTTGAGCGTGATGGCGTAGGCGATCTGGGCCTCGTCGTCGTCAGGATATTTCGCGGCGACCTGCGCCTGGGCGTCTCGCAGCGCGCGCATGCGCTGGCCGTGGGGAACCTTGTCGTAGTCCGCATACATTACCATCAGCGCGTCGATGTAGTCGCGTTCGCGCTCGGTCCCGGCCCCGATCTCCCTTGCTTTCGTGATGGCGGCGAGGCCCGGCGCGAGATTCGGCCGCGGGATTGCGACGTGCGGGTTGTCCATCAGCGTGAGCGCGATGCCCCAATACGCCATGGCGCAGGTAGGGTCAGCCTTGATGACTTCCTCAAAGACCTCCTTGGCGTTGCTGTACCAATAGGAGTGCTGATAGCGCATCGCGCGATCGAAGCGACGCTGCGCCACGTCGTTGCAGGATGTCTTGAACTGCACCTGACCGAGCTGTTTATCCACCTCGTCCTGCGCGACCAGCGGCTGCGACGCTGACAGGATTGCTGCCGCGAGGGTGACCTTGAACAGAGATTTCCGCATGGATTTCCTCCTGTGCTGGATCTGGAACAATGGATGGCACGGCGTTCACTGTCTTGCGGGAGCCACAGGATCATGACAGCGCAATTGACCTTTCGGCTCCGAGCTGAACATGAACTTAGGTATCGCCAGGTCCGCATTGGTTCAAAAAGCGAGATCGGCGAACGAACTACGAGAGGCCCGCCCGTTCCGTCTCTCGACGGGCTAAACGACGGAATTTGTGGTGTGTGGTTGCACCCCGGCATACAGTCCAGCCAACCGGAGCCCGAGAAATTCCATGCGGATTGATCCCATCGAACTGTCACGCGAACTCATTGCCTTCAATACGATCAACCCGCCGGGAAACGAGCTGAGTTGCATTCGGCACCTGGAAGCCATTCTTGCTGGCGCCGGACTGGAGACATCGCTGCAGAGTTTCGCTCCGAATCGCGCCAATTTGATTGCAAGGATCGGAGGTGTCGGCAGCAGGCCTCCGCTGTGCTTTACCGGACACGTCGATACCGTTCCGCTTGGAAACGCGCCCTGGGGGGTCGATCCGTTTGGCGGCGAGATCATCGACGGCAGGATGTACGGCCGCGGCTCGACGGACATGAAATGCGGCGTAGCCGCGTTCGTCGCAGCGATAGGTAACATGGCCGGGCAGCTGGAAGGCACCAGCGGCGCGGTTCTCGTCATCACTGCCGGGGAGGAAATCGGCTGCGAGGGCGCGTTCCATCTGGCGCGCGCCGGCATTCTCGGACGCGCCGGCGCGATCGTTGTGGCGGAGCCCACCTCCAATGCAGCGCTGGTCGGACACAAGGGCGCCCTTTGGCTCCGCCTCACGCTCAAAGGCGTCACCGCCCATGGATCGATGCCTCATCTCGGCGTCAACGCCGCCTACAAGGCCGCGCGCGCGCTCACGGCCTTGGAAGCTTTTCAGTTCAACGTGGCGCCGCATCCTTATCTGGGATCGCCGACGCTCAACGTCGGCACCGTTCACGCCGGCCTCAATGTGAATTCGGTGCCCGATCTCGCCGAAATCGGCATCGATATCCGCAGCATTCCCGGACTGGACCATTCGCGCATTCAGGAGCATCTGAAGGCGGAGCTTGGCGACGACATTTCGCTGGAGCCGATTGTCGACGTCGGCGCTGTCTGGACCGATCCGTCCTCTCCGTGGATCAACGACGTCTATGGGATCGTCCGCGACGTCACGGGCGAAGACGCCGGCTCCGAACCCCGGACGGCTCCGTATTTCACCGATGCGTCCGCCTTGACGCCTGCTTTCGGCAATCCTCCGACCATCATTCTGGGCCCCGGCGAAGCGGCGAAAGCTCATCAAACCGACGAGTATTGTTCCGTTCAACGCATTCGCGACGCATCGGAAATCTACGCGAGGCTGGCTGCAAGCTGGATCGAAAGGAGGGAATAGGGCCGCCGGCCGCCGGGCCACGGTTTACCCGGGCGCCGCCGGGCCAAACAGGTGCGGGAAAATACCAGCGGTGCGGAGATTGGAGGTATTTAAATACCTTTTATCGGCATTGCATGGGGTTGTTTTCGATTTTTTCTAAAAGCCCGGGTTCTACCTCCGCCCCCTGTTCCGGGACAGGGGCAAAACGGACGCAGCCTCCGGCGCCTCGACGTTTGCGCCAAGCATTGACGATGCGAGAGAGCTGGCGACTACGCCCACCTAATCCTTGCGGAACACGATCGACGCCATCCAGCCCGTCATCAGCGCCATAAAGGCCGTCACCAGCCCATAGACAAAGCCGTTGTTGCGCGCGGCATTGGCGACGAACTGCTCGAAGCCGACCTTGACGATTTCGAACGCGGTTTCGGTCTTGGTCACCAGCGCGCCGTCGGCGAACAGCTTGATCTCGACATCGTAGGTTCCGATCGGCACCTCGCCGGGCAGCGGAATGCCGGTGCGGAACAGCGTCGGGGTCAGGAACGTCACCGCGGAGGTCTCCTCGCGATAGAGGCCGTGCTGCGTGCGCAGCCGCACGAAGGCGCTGCGAAACGGATCGTTCGGCACCACGTCGGCATAGTCGGGCCCGACCCGCTGGGTGAGCAGGACGTTGTTGAGGCCGAGTTGCTGTCGCCGCGTCACTTCGGGCGAAGCGATGGCGTCGAACGGCCGGTTGGAGAACAGCGCTAGATAGGCCGGCACCTGAAGAAACTGCCGGGAGTCGGTGTTGATCCAGATGCCGAGCCTGCGCTCCTTGCGGCGCGTCACCATGTCGGCGCGCGGGCCGGAGACGGTCACGACCAGATCGTAACCGGTGCGGGTCGCCGGCGTCGCGGCGTCCCTTTCGACCGAGCCGAACAGCACCAGTTCCTCGCCGGAATAGTTCGGCGTGACGGTGACGCGGTGGTTCGAGACCGAGACGATCAGCCGCTCGGCGCGCGCCGGCACGGCAGCACCCAGCGCCAGCGCGAGGACAACAGCTGCGAGCGGGGCGCGCGCGATCATCCCGCACCTCCGGTTTCCCGGACGGTGAAGAGTTCGTCGGGGCGGATCCCGAGTTCGACCGCGAAGCGGATGCCGACCGCGAGAATCAGCAGCCCGAGCAGCAGCCGCAGATGCTCGCCGCGAATCTTCTGGCCCGCCCGCGCCCCGAACTGCGCGCCGGTGACGCCGCCGACCATCAGGATCAGCGCCAGCACCGCATCGACCAGATGATTGGTGACCGCATGCAGCATGGTGGCGATCACCATGGTCACCAGCGTCAGCACCATCGAGGTGCCGATCACGGTGGAGGTCGGTACGCGCAGCAGATAGATCATGATCGGGATCAGGATGAAACCGCCGCCGATGCCCATCACCGCGCCGATGAAGCCGATGATCAGGCCGACCACGACGACTGGAATCACCGACAGGTAGATCTTGGAGCGCTTGAAGCGCATCTTGAGCGGCAGGCCGTGAATCCAGCCATGACTGCCCGAGCGCCGCGCCAGCGGCGCCACGCCGCGCCGCGTCCGCATGATGGCGCGCAGGCCCTCCCAGAACATCAGGGCGCCGACGGTGCTCAGCAGGATGACGTAGGACAGCGCGATCAACAGATCGAGCTGGCCGAGCGAGCGCAGCAGCGTGAAGGTCCAGACCCCCAATGCCGTGCCGACGGTGCCGCCGCATAACAGCACCATCGCCAGCGCCGGGTCGATGGCGCGGCGGCGCCAGTAGGACAGTGCGCCGGAGAATGACGAGGCGGCGATGTGGCTGGAAACCGAGGCGACCGCGACCGCGGGCGAGATGCCGACGAAGATCAACAGCGGCGTCATCAGAAAGCCGCCGCCGATCCCGAACATGCCGGACACGAAACCGACCGCCGCGCCCATCGCCAGGATGAGGAAAACGTTGACCGGAAGGTCGGCGATCGGGAGGTAGAGCTGCACGCGCGGTACTTCTGTTATTGGCCGTCAGGTCGGCCGGGGCCGCTCACGGTCTGGTTTCTTGATCGGGCATTGGCCGACAGGGAATCCGCGATGCGCCCGCGAAAGCGGCGAATGCCCGGCCGCCGAGCCCCTGCATAACCGAAATCGGCAGTGGGAGGGACTAAAGAATCCAGCGCAGGGCAATAAATTGCCATGAGGTCGAAGGCGACCTCACGGTTTGGTTGATGATTGAGATTAATGCGCGGCGGCGGCGCGCTTGGTTGCGACCGGCTTCGCCGCGGGTTTCGCGGTGGCCTGCACCGGGGCCGCGTCCCAGCCGCCGGCCGGGGCCGCCACGTTAATGGCGTCGTCGGGCTGCGGCTCCGGCGTGAAGGTCTGGATCGCGAGCTTGGCGGCGGCCAGCGACTGGGCGTCGAGCCGCTTGGCGATGTCGTCGCGCTTGCGGACCGAATCCGCGTCGCCCTGCGCCGCGGCCAGGCTGAACCATTTGAAGGATTCGGCGAGGTTCTGGTCGACGCCGATGCCGCGGGCATAGAGGATGCCGAGGTTGAACTGGCTGTCGGCGACGCCGCGATCGGCCGCCTTGCGGAACCATTGCGACGCGTTCTTGTAGTTGGCGCCCTTGCCGCCGCCGTCGGCATCGAGCACCGCCAGATTATGCATCGCCTTGGCGCTGCCGCGCTCGGCGGCCTGCATGTAATAGCGCCGCGCGATATCGATGTCCTTCTTCACGCTGAGACCCTTTTCATAGAGGGTCCCGAGCCGGAAGATCGCCGGCACCACGCCGGCCTGCGCCGCGCGGTCGTACCATTTCGCGGCTTCGTCGTAATTCGCCGTCACGCCCTTGCCTTCGGCGAAACGCACGCCGATCTCGTAGGCCGCGGTCGCATCGCCCTTCAGCGCCGCCGCGCGCAGCACGGGTCCGCCGATCGCCTCGGGAAGCCGTTCGCCCGGCGGCACCTGCGCCTGGGTGAGTTTGCGGCTGGCCGGCGGAGCCGGCTGAGTTGGAATCGAACCGGTGATGTCGCTCGCCGGTACCGGCAATGCGGCAGGTGAGGCGGCCGGCTGCGGGATCGCGACCGTCGCGGTGGCGTCGGGTGTGGCATTATTGAACGACTGCCGGCCGATCGGCGTCGGCGAGGTCATCGAGGGCGCCGGCGCGGCCGGCCTGGCGCTATCAGCCGCGGGCGGCTGGGCCGCGGGCGTCTGCTCGATCGAACTCTCCATCGCCGGCATCGGCGGCGCGGTTTCCCGGTCGAGCAGCGTCATCGCCATCTTGAAGGTGCCGAGCACGATCACCACCACGCTCGCGCCGACCAGCAGCGAGCGGATCTTGGAAGTGATGGTCGAAGGCTCCTTGTTCGGATCCTGGTTCGGGGCCTTGCTCGAATCCTTGGCCTTGCTGGCGGCGGACTTGAACGGGCCGCGACCGGCCTTTTCGGCAGGCGCCGCGGCGGCGGCGGCCTGCGCGGCGCGGCGCGCGGCGGCAATGAAACTGGAGGTGCTGACCGGCTCGCGGCTCTCGGCCGGAATTTCGCTGATCGCGCTTTCGGAAGCGGCGATGCGCTCCGACGGCGTCGCCACCCGCGCGGTGGGACGGGTGCCCGGTTCGAGCGGATGATCGGGCGGCAGGTCCGGCGCGATCGCGGCGCGCGGCGCGGAATATGGTTCGAGAATCTCGCTGATCGCGCGCGGCGTCACGGCGACAGCCGTTATCTGCGGCTGTACGGCCTGGAATTCGCGCGGCGCGGTGGCGAAATGCTCATGCGCCGCGGCGGGATTGGGCAGTTCGGGTTTCGGCTGCGGCGGCATCGCCACGCGCGGCGCGACGGCTGGCGCGGAAACGGGTTCCGGCGCCGGCGGCATCTGCAGCTGCGGCGCCGCGGGCAAAGCGCGCGCGCTGCGCAGGTCGCCTTCGATCATGGCGAGCCGGTCGACCACATGGCCGAGCGTCGAGTGGACGGCTTCCAGCGAATCCTGGGTGCGGCGATCGGTTTCCGACTGGCTGAAGCGGATGTCGGACATCTCGCGCTTGACCATGTCGACGACGCCGTTATCGAGCGGCTGTGGCGCGCTGGTCGTGCGGTTGTTTTCGGCCAGCGCGACCACGGCCGCATGCTGGTTCTCCAGGTGACGCAGGATGTCCTGCAGCCCGGCCTCGACGCGGCCGAGATTGCCGGCGCGGGGATCGGTCGAATTGTCGATCCGCTCCAGCAGGTACGACACCCGCTGTTCGAGGTGGGCGAAAGCCGATGCACTGTCATTGCCGACCGGCATGCGGTCGAGGCGGTCGGACAGCGACCGCAGCGCGCCCTCGAGATGTTCGTTGGTGGCGCCGGCTGCCGGCTGCTCGCGGGTTGTTTGCAGCGACGAGGTCAGCGCCGCGATGCGGGCTTCCAGGCTCGCCAGCGAATCGCTGTTGCCCTCGTGGCGGGCGAGATGGTCGACCTTCGACGACAGCATGTGCACGTCGTCGGACAACCGCGCCAGTGCGTCGTTGGAGGCGACATTGGAAACGATGGCGCGAAGCGCCGAGATCGCGCCTTCGAGCTGCTGCACCGTGGAGGGATCGTCATTGGCGCGCAGGATCAGGTCGAGCTTGCCGCCGAGATTGCGGATCGCGTCATCATAGCCGGACAGTTGTTCCGCCGGCTTCAGCGAGAACAGCACTTCGCGAATTTCGGAGAGCGCGCGTTCGATGCCGGCCAGCGCCTGGCCGTCGGTGCCGCTCTGGCGGGTATCGTCGATGCGGCGGGACAGCGAACGGATTTCGTTCTCGATCGATTCGATCGCCCGGCGCGGCATCGCCTCGGTGATGGCGGCGCGAATGTCCGCCAGTTCGGCGCGGAACGCGGTGATCGATTGCTCGATGCCGTCGGGGCGCTGCAGCGCCTCGATCTGGCTGGTGATCTTGAGCAGATGCCGCTCCAGCGAGGAGAAATCCGGACCGGCTGGCGCCGCTGGCTGCATCGGGGGCGCCATCGGCATGGCGGGCGCCGCCATGGGAGCTGCCCTGGGCGGCGCGCTGCGCGGCGGCATCGATCGGGGCGCGGGCGCATCGAGCTCGTTCTGGCGTGCGACGATTTCAGCGATCGCGAAATCGAACGATGCCGGGCTGAGCGGGGGCGAGGGGCGATACACCTGGCTGGCGGCGCGCTCGACCATTTCAGCCTGGCGCTGCCCGTCCTGCATCTGGGCCTGTCTCGGCGCCGGATTGGAGATCTGCGACAGCCGCGCGTCGAGGCGCGAGATCGCGTCGTTCAATTGCCGGGCGACGCCCGGGGCTTCGTTGCGCGGCATATCGACGTGCGGCACGTCGCTGCGCGGCAAGTCGGTACGCGGCGAATCTCTGCGCGGCCTGGGCTGCGAAATCTGCTCGATCTGGCGGGTGATCGAATCCAGCCGTTGGTGGATGTCGGAGACCTCGGGCGTCTCCTGCCCGGGCATCGCCGCGGGCTGATCGTAGGGGCTTTGAAAACCGGGGCGCGCTGAATCGCCGAGCGTGGAATTGAGCCAGTCGTTCAGCGACATGCCGGCGCGGCGCGCGGCGGCCTCGGCCCTCTCGCGCACGGATGGATCGATGCCTTCAACACTCCACGATACGCGCGAATTCATGCTCTCGTCCGGTTCCGACTCCGGCGCGCCAACCTGCGCCTTCAGCCTCCCCGCGCGTCCCAGTGAAGAGACAATCGAATTCCGCGCAGGTCGTCTGCCTCAGAAATCGACTTTTTCGTGTTACGGTAAATAACCAGTTAAGGAATGGCCCGGCGGCTCCGGAAAGTTGCCGTGCCGGTCAAATTGCCGGACCGGCGGCGCTGGCCGGCAGGGCATGCAGGGCCTCCTCGCACCACTCCACCACGACGCGCTCATGACGAACGCCCAGACGCAGCGCCAGCAGCTTGCCGGTATCCGCCGGCGAGGCTGTTCCTTCCGGGAACCGCTTGGTGAGGATTCGTTCATAGCGGGCACAGCGGTCGCGGTGATGCTCCAGCCGCGCCATCAGGTCGGCGCGCAAGGGGCCGATATCGACGGCGTCGAGTGCGTAGAGCCGCACCAGCAGGTCATCCTTGATCGAAGGCGGCACGCTCGGCCGCGCGCCCCAGTGCCGCAGCGCGTTTCGGCCCTCTGTTGTCAGGGTGTAGACCAGCTTGTTGGGCTTGCCTGTCTGCACCACCTCGCACCCCTCGATGTGGCCGCGATCGCGCAATTTGGTCAGTTCGCGATAGATCTGCTGGTGGTTGGCCTTCCAGTAGAAGCCGATCGACGCGTCGAAGGTCTTGGCGAGCTCATAGCCCGTCATCGGACCTTCCGTCAGGCAGGCCAGGATTGCGTCACCGAGCGCCAAGCGCGAGCCCTCCAAGCCACCTTTCAACTATTCTTGACAATATGCATAAAAGTGCATATGCGTCAATGTGCATATGATAGCGCGCCCGCCGCGCTTTCATGGACAGGAGACGTCCGATGAGCATGACCGGCCTCGACAAATGGTACGGCTACATGAAGTCCCACGACCGCGCGGCGCTGTGGGACCTGCTGCATCCGGACGCGGTGTTCGAAAGCCCTGTCGTGCACACGCCGCAGCGCGGCCGCGACATCACCTTCAAATATCTGGCGAGCGCGGACAAGGTGCTGGGCGGCCCGGGCTTCGCCTATACCGGCGAATGGCGCAGCGACACCGGCGCGGTGCTCGAATTCCAGACCGAGATCGACGGCATCAAGCTCAACGGCGTCGACATCATCACCTTCGATGCTGACGGCCGGATCATGAATTTCAAGGTGATGGTGCGTCCGCTCAAGGCGATCAACCTGCTGCACCGGCTGATGGGGGAGCAACTGGCGGCCAGTGCGGCAAGCGCGACCCCGAAGTAGCTCCCTATGACCTGCGGAACCGGATAAGGTTCTTTCTGAAACCCAATGATTGCTGCGAAGGCTCCCGTCATGGAGCGAGCCCAGCCGGGAGGATGCGAATGCCGATCTACAAAGCCCCTGTGGAAGACGTCACCTTCCTGCTCAACGATGTGTTCCAGATCGACCGCTACGACAACCTTCCGGGCTTCAGCGACGCTTCCGCCGATGTGCGCGATGCGATTTTGGGCGAGGCCGCCAAGCTCGCCGAAGAAGTGCTGCAGCCGCTCAACCGCGTCGGCGATCTCGAGGGTTGCAAACGCCACGACGACGGGTCCGTGACGACGCCCAGGGGTTTCAAGGAAGCCTTCAAGCAGGTCGCCGAAGGCGGCTGGCTCGGCCTTTCGGCGCCGGTGGAATATGGCGGGCAGGGCCTGCCGGTGACGCTGACCCAGGCCGTCACCGAATTCCAGTCCTCGGCCAATATGGCATTTTCGATGTATGGCGGCCTCACCATGGGCGCCACCGCGGCGCTGATGGTGCACGGCAAGCCCGACCAGAAGAAGATGTTCGTGCCGAAGATGGTGGCCGGCGAATGGGCCGGCACCATGAATCTGACCGAGCCGCAATGCGGCACCGATTTGGGCCTGCTGCGCACCAAGGCCGTCAAGCAGGACGACGGCAGCTACAAGATCACCGGCACCAAGATCTTCATCTCCTCCGGCGAGCACGATATCACCGAAAACATCATCCATCTGGTGCTGGCTCGCATCGAAGGCGCGCCCGCGGGCATCAAGGGCGTCTCGCTGTTCGTGGTGCCCAAGATCCTGGTCAATGCCGACGGTTCGCTCGGTGCGCGCAATGGCGTCACTTGTGGTTCGATCGAACACAAGATGGGCATCCACGGCAATTCCACCTGCGTGATGAATTACGACAGCGCCACCGGCTGGCTGATCGGCGAGGAAAACAAGGGCATGCAGGGCATGTTCGTGATGATGAACGAGGCCCGGCTCGGCGTCGCGGTGCAGGGGCTGGCGCAGTCCGAAGTCGCCTACCAGAACGCGGCCAACTATGCCCGCGAACGTCTGCAGGGCCGCTCGCTCACCGGCGCCAAGGCGGCGGACAAGCCGGCCGACCCGATCATCGTGCATCCCGACGTGCGCCGCACGCTGCTCACCATCCGCGCCTTCAACGAGGCGGCGCGCGCCATGGTGATCTGGACCGCGCTGAAGAGCGACGTCGCCCACCGCTCCAGCGATCCCAAGGATCGCCAGGAGGCCGACGATCACATGGGGCTGATGACGCCGGTCATGAAGGGCGTCATGACCGATGTCGGATTCTCCAACTCAGTGCTGGCGCAGCAGATGTATGGCGGCCACGGCTATATCGCCGAGCACGGCATGGAGCAGTTCGTGCGCGATGCCCGCATCGCCATGCTCTACGAGGGCGCCAACGGCATTCAGGCGCTCGACCTGGTCGGCCGCAAGCTGCCGCGCGACGGCGGCCGCGCGATCATGGCGTTCTTCGGCGAAGTTGCCGCCTTCGCCAAGGAACACGGCGGCGACGAGGCCATGAAGCCCTATGTCGCCCCGCTCTCTACCGCGCTCGGCCACCTGCAGCAGGCCACCACCTGGCTGATGCAGAACGCAATGATGAAGCCCGACAATGCCGGCGCCGCCGCCACCGATTACATGCAGCTGTTCGGCCTCGTCACCTTCGCCTATATGTGGGCGCGAATGGCGAAAGTCGCCCAGGACAAGATTGCGGGCAGCGGAGCCACGCCCTATCTCTCGACCAAGCTCGTTACCGGCCGCTTCTTCATGGAACGGATGCTGCCGGAAACCGCGCTGCACCTCGCCCGCATCCAGACCGGATGCGACACGACAATGGAATTGGCGGCGGAAGCCTTCTGATCGCAGAGGGCCTCGGCGGCCCTCAACCTGCCGCTACAGCTTCCTATAAATTATGATCCTCATACCAGGAGGGCTTCATGCCTGAGGCATATATCTACGATCACGTTCGCACGCCGCGCGGCCGCGGCAAGGCCGATGGCGCTTTGCATGAAGTGACCGCGGTGGCGCTGGCCACGGTGCCGCTGAAGGCGCTCAGGGAGCGTAACAATCTGAAGCAGGACATCGTCGACGACGTCATCCTCGGCGTGGTCGATCCGGTCGGCGAAGCCGGCTCCGACATCGCGCGTTTCGCGGCCATGAATGCCGGCCTCGGCGAAGCCGTCCCCGGCGTCCAGATCAGCCGCTTCTGCGCTTCGGGTCTCGATGCCGTGAACTTCGCCGCCGCCCAGATCATGAGCGGGCAACATGAGCTTGTCATCGGCGGCGGCGCCGAATCGATGAGCCGCGTCGGCATCGGCGCCTCCGGCGGCGCCTGGCCCATGGACCCGTCGATCGCGGTGCCGACCTATTTCATGCCGCAGGGCGTGTCGGCGGACCTGATCGCCACCAAATACGGTTTTTCGCGCGACGACGTCGATGCCTATGCGGTGCAGAGCCAGCAGCGCGCCGCCAAAGCCTGGGACGAAGGCCGCTTCAAGAATTCGGTGGTGCCAGTCAAGGACATCAACGGCCTCACGATCCTGGCCCGGGACGAGCACATGCGGCCGACCACGACGATGCAGTCGCTCGGCCAGTTGCAGGCCTCGTTCGCGGCGGTCGGTGCCATGGGCGGCTTCGACGCGGTGGCGATCCAGTCGCATCCGGAAATCGAGCGCATCAACTACGTGCACCACGCCGGCAATTCCTCGGGAATCGTCGACGGCGCCGGCGCCGTGCTGCTCGGCAGCAAGGAAGCCGGCAGCAAGCACGGCCTGAAGCCGCGCGCCAAAATCCGCGCCTTCGCCAATATCGGCTCGGAGCCGGCGATGATGCTGACCGGTCCGGTCGACGTCACCGAAAAGCTGTTCGAGCGTTCGGGCATGAAGAAGTCCGACATCGACCTGTTCGAGCTGAACGAAGCCTTCGCCTCGGTGGTGCTGCGCTACATGCAGGCCTTCGACATCGACAACGCCAGGATCAACGTCAATGGCGGCGCCATCGCGCTCGGCCATCCGCTCGGCGCCACCGGCGCGATGATCCTCGGCACCGTGCTCGACGAGCTCGAGCGCACCAACAAGTCGACCGCGCTGATCACGCTGTGCATCGGCGGCGGCATGGGCACCGCGACCATTATCGAGCGGGTGTGAACGTGGAACGTAGGGTGGGTTAGCCGAAGGCGTAACCCACCGATATCGCGGCATTGGGAAGGGTGGGTTACGCTTCGCTAACCCACCCTACGATTCAGAGACAACCGCCGCGCCTTTGAGGCAGTCGGCATCGAGGGAGCAACCACATGGCCTTCAAGAATTTCAAACTCGACACCGATGCCGACGGCATCGTGCTGGTGACCTGGGACACCCCGGGCCGCTCGATGAACGTGCTCGACGAAACCTCGGTCACCGAGCTCGAGGAAATCATCAAGCAGACCTCCGCCGATGCCGCCGTGAAGGGCGTCGTCATCACTTCGGGCAAGGAGGCGCTTTGCGCCGGCGCCGATCTGTCGATGCTGGAGGGCATGAGCAAGCAATATGCCGATATGCTGAAGGCCAAGGGCGAGGAAGCGGCCAACCAGGTGCTGTTCGACCAGAGCCGCCGCTTTTCGCAGGTGTTCCGCAACATCGAGACCTCAGGCAAGCCATGGGCTGCCGCCATCAACGGGCTGGCGCTCGGCGGCGGTTTCGAACTGACGCTGTCCTGCCACTACCGCGTGGCCGCGGACAATCCCAAGACCCGTCTCGGCCTGCCCGAGATCAAGGTCGGCCTGTTCCCCGGCGCCGGCGGCACCCAGCGCGTGCCGCGCATCGTATCTCCGCAGGACGCCATGCAGCTGTTGCTGAAGGGCGAGGCGATCAATGTGGCCAGGGCCAAGGCGCTGAACCTGATTCACGCAATCGTGCCCGCGGCCGATCTCATTCAATCCGCCAAGGACTGGATCAAGGGCGGCGGCAAGGCGATCGCCCCGTGGGACGAGAAGGGCTTCAAGCTGCCGGGCGGACCGGTGTTCTCCAAGAACGGCATGATGATGTTCCCGGCCGGCAACGCCATCTACCGCCGCGAGACCTACGACAATTATCCGGCGGCGCGCGCCATCATGAGCTGCGTCTACGAGGGCCTGCAGCTGCCGATCGACGCAGCACTTCGGGTTGAGTCGCGCTACTTCACCAGGATCCTGCGCAGCAAGGAAGCCGCGGCGATGATTCGCAGCCTGTTCCTGTCGATGCAGGAATTGAACAAGGGCGCGCGGCGTCCGCAGAACGTGCCGCCGACCAAGGTGAAGAAACTCGCCATCATCGGCGCCGGCTTCATGGGCGCCAGCGTCGGCTACGTCTCGGCACGCGCCGGCATCGACGTGGTGCTGATCGACCGCGACCAGGCCAGCGCCGACAAGGGCAAGGGTCACGCCAAGGCCGTGATCGACGATCTGATCAAGAAGGGCCGCGCCAAGGAAAGCGACAGTGAGGCGATCCTCGGCCGCATCACCGCGACCGCCGATTACAATGTTCTAAAAGATTGCGACCTCATCATCGAGGCGGTGTTCGAGGACCGCAAGGTCAAGGCGGAGACCTATGCCAAGGCCCAGCCGCTGCTGAAGCCCGATGCGATCTTTGCGTCCAACACCTCCACGCTGCCGATCAACTCGCTGGCGGAAGAGTTCAAGGACCAGGGCAAGTTCATCGGCATTCACTTCTTCTCGCCGGTCGAGAAGATGATGCTGGTGGAAATCATCGTCGGCAAGAACACCAATGATGTCGCACTCGCCACCGCGCTGGATTACGTCCGGGTGATCGGCAAGACCCCGATCGTGGTCAATGACTCCAGAGGTTTCTTCGCCAACCGCTGCGTGCTTCGCTTCACCGCCGAAGGCCTGGAAATGCTGATGGAAGGCGTGCCGCCGGCGATGATCGAGAACACCGCCAAGATGGCGGGCATGCCGGTCGGGCCGCTGTCGCTGTCCGACGAAGTGGCGCTCGATCTCGTGCTCAAGATCATGAAGGCGACCGAAGCAGATCTCGGCGCCAACGCCATCGACCAGAGCCAGAAGAAGCTCTTGGTCGAGATGGTCGAGAAGCAGGGCCGCTTCGGCCGCAAGAACGGCAAGGGATTTTACGACTATCCAGAAAAGGGCAAGGGCCAGAAGAGCCTGTGGACCGAGCTCGCCGGCCTGCAGTCGAAACATCTCGACGCCGATACGCTCGACATCGAGGAGATGAAGCAGCGCTTCCTGGTGGTGCAGGCGGTGGAAGCCGCGCGCACCGTGGAGGATCACGTCATCACCGACATGCGCGAGGCCGATGTCGGCTCGATCCTCGGCTTCGGCTTTGCACCGTTCACCGGCGGCACGCTGTCCTATATCGACTTCATGGGGACGAAGAAGTTCGTCGAGCTGTGCCGCAAGCTGGAAGCCAAATACGGCTCGCGCTTCACGCCGCCGAAGCTGCTGGTCGAAATGGCGGCCAAGGGCGAAACCTTCTATGGCCGCTTCCCGCCGAAGAAACTCGCGGAGAAGGCGGCGTAACGATGCGGCGTAGATAATGTAGTCGCGGCCACGCGACACCTCCGCCGTAGCTCGAAGAGCAAAGGAGAAGGTGTGGGCCGGGACGGATAACCACAGGCCGTGGTGACGCGCACCCAGGATCGACATGCGAAGCGTTATCGTTCTGGGCGCGGGGATCGTCGGCGTCGCCTCGGCGCTGCATCTGCAGCGCCGCGGCTGGTCGGTCGTGCTGGTCGACCGCAAGTCACCGGGTCGCGAGACCAGCTACGGCAATACCGGCATCATACAGAGCGAGGCCATTCGGCCCTACCCGATGCCGCGCGATCTCGCTACGCTGGCGGCCATCGCGATGCGACGCACCAACGACGTGCATTACAGCGTCGCGTCGCTGCCCCGGCATATCGGTCCCTTGTTGCGATACTGGTGGCATTCCGCGCCCGAACGGCACCGGCGCATTTCGCAGTCCTACCAGCGGATCATTGCACAGGCGGCAGCCGAGCACGCTGTGCTGATCGCCGATGCCGGCGCGGACGCGCTGGTGCGGCGAAAGGGCTATCGCACGCTGCACCGTACCCAGGCCGCGATGGACCGCGCGGCTCCGCTGGCCGAGGCGCTGGCGGCCGAGCACGGGGTGCGGTCGCAAATTCTCGCACCAGCGCAGCTCGCGGCGGCCGAACCCGGGCTCCGGGAGACAGGGGCAGGGGCGATTCACTGGCTCGATCCGTGGACCGTCTCGGATCCGGGCGGACTGGTGTCGGCCTATGCCGATCTATTCCTTCGCGCAGGCGGGACCTTCGTCAACGGCGATGCGGAGACGCTCGCACCCGGTCCCGGCGGCGGTTGGACGGTCGATACGGTCGATGGCCGCATCGACGCCGAGGCCGCCGTGGTCGCGCTCGGTCCCTGGTCTCCCGATCTGCTGCGCCGATTCGGGTATCGCTTTCCGATGGTGCGCAAGCGCGGCTACCATCTGCATTTCAACGGCGGCGGCACGCTCGATCTGCCGTTGCAGGACCCCGTGTTCGGATACGTCGTGGTGCCGATGTCGAAGGGGTTGCGCATTACCACGGCCGCCGAGCTGGGCGGACCGTCGATGTCGGCGCATCCGATCCAGCTCGAACGGGCCGAGCAGACGGCGCGGCGACTTGTCGACCTCGGATCAAGGGTCGAAGCCGAACCCTGGAGCGGCGTCCGTCCCTGCATGCCCGACATGCTGCCGGTCATCGGATCGGCGCCGAAGCACAATGGCTTGTGGATCCATTTCGGCCACGGCCATCAGGGCCTCACGCTCGGCCCCGCCACGGGCCGCATGCTGGCCGAGTTGATGAGCGGCGAGCCAACCTTCACCGACGCATCGGCGTTCAGTCCTGCCCGATACTGATCGCCTCGCCAAACAGAAAGGGCCGGATCATCAACCCGGCCCTTCGTCTTGTCGCTATCGAGAGCCTTACGCCGCGGCCTTCATCAGGCCTTCCTTGACCAGCGCCGCTTGCACCATCGGGCGGGCGCCGACGCGGGCCTTGTAGGCCAGCAGGTTCGGCATCGCCGCGAGATCGAACTTCATCCGCTCGGCCCAGGACAGCATCGTGAACAGATAGCCGTCGGCGACGGTGAACTGCTTGCCCATCAGGTAGTCCTTACCCGCAAGCGCGCCGTCGAGGTACTTGAACTTGCCCATCACGCGGTCCTTGAAGAAGGCCTTGGCGTCGTCGGCCAGCACCGGCGAGAACATCGGGCCGAAGCTCTTGTGCACTTCCGAATTGATGTAGGTGAGCCACTCCTGCAGCTTGTAGCGCTCGGCGCTGTCGCGGGCGGGAGCCAGATTCTTGCCCGAAACCTTGTCGGCGATGATCTGGACGATGACCGGGCCTTCGGTCACCACCTCGCCTGAGTCCAGCGCCAGCACCGGCACCTGGCCCTTGGGGTTGATGCTGAGGAAATCGTCACCGTTTTCGAGCTTTTTGGCCTTCAGGTCGACCTTGACCAGATCGTAGGGCAGGCCGGCTTCCAGAAGTGCGATGTGGGGGGAGAGCGAGCAGGCGCCGGGGGAGTAGTACAGCTTCATGGAGTTTTCCTTCGCTTGCATTATTGGTTATACGGAACCGGTGATTAAATGCATCTGCATGAAATAGTCAAGATTGATGCAGCTGCATTAAGTGCGCTACACTATCTCGTGACATTGTGGGCTGGACCATGAAGCGCAAACCATCGACCGAGGCGACCGCCGCCTGGATCCGCCTGATGCGGGTGCAGAGCCGGGTGCTCGATGCCGTCGAGCAGGAGCTGAAGAAGGCCGGCTATCCGCCGCTCGCCTGGTATGACGCGCTGCTCGAACTGTCGCGGGCGCCTTCAGGTGAAATGCGCCCGGTGGAGCTGGAAAAGCAGATGCTGATTCCGCAATACTCGACCTCGCGGCTGATCGACCGGCTGGTGGACGAGGGGCTGGCGGCGCGCCGCGAATGCAAGATCGACAAGCGCGGCCAGTTCGTCGAGATCACCGAGGCCGGGCGCGAACTGCAGAAGAAGATGTGGAGCGCTTATTCTGCCGCGATCGAAAAACACGTCGGCTCGAAATTGTCCGATGCCGATGCCGTCAGGCTCTGCGGCCTGCTCGACCGGCTGGGCTGCTCCTGCAACGAGGCGCCCGTGCTCGCCGCGAGAGACGGCGCGCCCGCCCGATGATATCATTTTCACCGCAAGTTTCCCCGGGCCGGTCGGTCCGCGGATATCCCCGACACCGCGCGCGTTCGTATGCTGCGCCCCACATCCGGAATTTGTATGGCGCGTGATCAGATCGATATGACGCCGTTGCAGTCGCGCGACGAATTGGTGGCGTGGCTGGCGGACGGCGTGAAGCCTCCTTCCGAATTCCGGATCGGCACCGAGCACGAGAAAACCCCGTTCACGCTGCAGGGCCACCATCCCGTGCCTTACGAAGGCGCGCGCGGCATCGGCGCCGTGCTGAAGGGCATGCAGCTCTTGCTCGGCTGGGAGCCGATCATGGAGCGCGGCAACATCATCGGCCTGTATGACGTCACCGGCGGCGGCGCGATCTCGCTGGAGCCCGGCGGGCAGTTCGAATTGTCGGGCGCGCCGGTCGAAACCGTGCACCAGACCCAGTCCGAACTGATGGCGCATCTGGCGCAGGTGCGCGAGGTTGCAACGCCACTGGGCATCGGCTTCCTCGGGCTCGGCATGACGCCGTCATGGTCGCGGGCGCAGATTCCTGTCATGCCCAAGGGCCGCTACGGGATCATGACCAATTACATGCCGAAGGTCGGCCAGTACGGCCTCGACATGATGTATCGGACCTGCACGGTGCAGACCAATCTCGACTTCTCGTCGGAAGCCGACATGGTCAAGAAGCTCAGGGTGTCGGTCGCGCTGCAGCCGATCGCCACCGCGCTGTTCGCCAATTCGCCGTTCACCGAAGGCAAGCCCAACGGCTACCTGTCGTTTCGCTCAGAGATCTGGCGCGATACCGACAATGCGCGGTCGGGGATGATCCCGTGGGCGTTCGAGGACGGCATGGGGTTCGAACGCTGGGTCGATTACGCGCTCGACGTTCCCATGTATTTCGTCAAACGCGGCGACGAATATATCGATGTCTCGGGATCGTCGTTTCGCGCGTTTTTCGACGGCAGGAATTCCGCATTTCCCGGAGAGCGCCCGACTCTGTCGGACTGGGCCAACCATCTCTCGACGATCTTCCCCGAGGTGCGGCTGAAGCGCTATCTGGAAATGCGCGGCGCCGATGGCGTGCCGTGGGGACGGCTGCCGGCGCTGCCGGCGTTCTGGGTCGGACTGCTCTATGACGATACCAGCCTCGACGCCGCCTGGGACCTCGTGAAGCACTGGAACTCGGCGGAGCGCCAGGCGCTGCGCGACGACGTGCCGCGCTTCGGCTTCAAGGCCAGGATCCGCGACCGCTATCTGTTCGAAATCGCCAGGGAATGCGTCGCGCTGGCACATGCGGGCCTGCGGCGGCGCCAGCGCGTCGATCACCTCGGCCGGGACGAGAGCCGGCATCTGGAACCGCTGGAACGGATCATCGATTCCGGCCACACCCCCGCCGAGGAGATGCTGGCGAAATTCAACGGCCCCTGGCACGGCTCGGTGGAACCGGCCTATGACGAATACGCTTTCTAGTCCGTCCTGCTGAACGGCGTTCATCCGCCGTACAGGTTGATGGCGATCAAATGGCGGCCCGCGATCAGCGGGTTAATTCCAATCAGTCGAAAGCGACAGGGTATGTGGAGAGCCCGCCTGCTCAGGGCGTGTTTGGTGGTATTTGCCATGCTGGCGTTCGCCGCGGCCACCCGACCGGCCCAGGCCCAGGCCGATTTCGATCGTCCGGGCGGCGATTATCACAGCGGGCTGGTGCCCTCGGGCGACCCGGCGGATTGCGCCCTGGAGTGCGAGCGCGACCGGCGTTGCCGGTCATGGAGCTTCAACTATCCGACCGATGTCAAGGATGCCGCGGTGTGCTGGCTGAAGAACACGGTGCCGGCGCGGATCCACAACAATTGCTGCGTCTCCGGCGTGCGCGGCGCCGGCGTGGTCGAGCCGAAGAACGACAAGATCGAAACCTCGATCGACCGGTTCGGCGGCGACTACCGCAATTTCGATCTGAAGGCCGGCAGCGAAGGCGACGACGCGTGCAAGGCGGCCTGCACCGCCGACAACAAGTGCCGCGCCTGGACCTATGCCCGCCCCGGCTATGCCGGCAAGGCCGCGCGCTGCTTCCTGAAAAGCGACATCAAGCCGCCGCGGCGCAAGGCCGGGTTTACCTCGGGCGTGGTGCGATAACACTCTATCGTCGTCCCGGCGAACGCCGGGACCCATACCGCGTGATCTATCGATAAGACTCTGCGTTGGAGGTTTTTCGCAACAACTACCGCCGCGGCGCAGCGATGAGCGCAGTTGCGCTCATTGCAATTACTAACCGGTCCCTCCGACCGTGATCCGCTCCATCCGCAGCGTCGGCTGGCCGACGCCGACCGGCACGCCCTGGCCGTTCTTGCCGCAGGTGCCGATCCCGGTATCGAGCGCGAGATCGTTGCCGACCATGGTGATGCGATGCAGGTCGGTCGGGCCATTGCCGATCAGCATGGCGCCCTTCAGGGGCGCGCCGATCTTGCCGTTCTCGATCTTGTAGGCCTCGGTGCACTGGAACACATATTTGCCCGAGGTGATGTCGACCTGGCCGCCGCCGAAATTGGCGGCGTAGATGCCGTTCTTCACCGAGGCGAGGATCTCGGCGGGATCGCGCTGGCCTGAAAGCATGTAGGTGTTGGTCATGCGCGGCATCGGCACATGGGCGTAGCCCTGGCGGCGGCCGTTGCCGGTCGGCTTCATGTTCATCAGCCGGGCGTTCTGGCGGTCCTGCATGTAGCCGACCAGAATGCCGTCCTCGATCAGTACGGTGCGGTTGGTCGGGGTGCCCTCGTCGTCAATGGAGAGAGAACCGCGCCGCGACGCCATGGTGCCGTCATCGACAACGGTGACGCCTTTTGCGGCGACCTGCTGGCCCATCAGGCCGGCGAAGGCCGAGGTCTGCTTGCGGTTGAAATCGCCTTCGAGGCCGTGCCCGACCGCTTCATGCAGCATCACGCCGGGCCAGCCGGCGCCGAGCACCACGTCCATTTCGCCGGCGGGTGCCGGCACCGATTCCAGATTGACCATGGCCTCGCGGATCGCGCCGTCGGCGGCGTCGCGCCACGCCCTGGTCTCGATGAAGCGCGCGTAAGGTTCGCGCCCGCCATAGCCCTTGCTGCCGCTTTCCTGCCGGTCGCCCTCGCCGGCTACCACGGAGACATTGACGCGCACCAGCGGACGGATGTCGCGGTAGCTCTCGCCGTCGGGCCGCAAAATTTCCACCACCTGCCAGGTCGCCATCAGGCTGACCGTCACCTGCCGCACCCGCGGATCCTTGTCGCGCACGTAAGCATCGATCTCGGCCAGCAGCTTGATCTTGGCTTCGAAGCCCGGCGCGTCCAGCGGATTCTCGTCGCCATAGAGCCGCACATTGGTATGCGCCGGCGCCGCCGCCAGCGTGCCCGAATAGCCGCCGCGCACCGCATTGACCGCGTCCGCGGCGCGGATCAGCGCCGGCAGCGACACGTCGGACGAATGCGCATAACCGACCGCGTCGTCCTTCACCGCGCGCAGTCCAAACCCCTGCGCGGTGTCATAGGTCGCCTGCTTCAGCCGCCCGTTGTCGAACATCAGCGCCTCGGACTGACTGTATTCCAGGAACAACTCGCCGTCGTCGGCCCCGTCCAGCCCGCGGGCCACCTGATGGCGGACGGAATCGCGGTCGAGATTGGCGCGGTCGAGCAGGGAGGTCGTGGGGGTCATGGGCAGGTCCGTTGCGTGTGGGGGTAGGGAGAAGATAGTCTTTCGGGGGCGGGGTTGCGAGGGGGGCGGAAAGACCCGATTCGCAGGGTATTGAGGGCAGGCGTGCCTGCATAATGGAGTCTCCGGCATGACTTCGCCTCATAGCCCGACCCGCCGCGCCTTTGTCGCTGGCATCACGGGCGCAGCCGCCGTGCTCGCGATCCCCGCCTTGCCGGGTCGCGCCGCAGGCGCCGGGCCGCCGCCATTCGCAACGGCCAGACATCAGTTCACGCTGGTTCGCGGCGCGCGG
This sequence comes from Bradyrhizobium sp., assembly GCF_030693485.1. Lineage (GTDB taxonomy): Bacteria > Pseudomonadota > Alphaproteobacteria > Rhizobiales > Xanthobacteraceae > Bradyrhizobium. The sequence continues at coordinate 25,592 of NZ_JAUYAN010000131.1, forward strand.
CCGGTCCCGCTGGGTGCGATCCCGCGCCTCGGTGGTGGGGTGCTCGATCTGGCTTCCTTCCGCGGCAAGGTGGTGCTGGTCAATTTCTGGGCGACATGGTGTGCGGCCTGCCGCATCGAACTGCCGATCCTGGATCAGCTCGCGGCCACCCGCCGCGGCGACCTCGCGGTGGTCGCCATCGCCACCGATCGCGATCGAGCCCTGGTGGCGCCATTCGTCAAACAATTGAAGCTGCGCCAGCTCACGGTCGGCTTCGATCCCGGCGGGCTGGTGGCGCGTGCCGGTTCAAGCGAACGGGTCGACACGCCCTTCGCGCTGTACGGCATGCCGATCTCCTTCCTGCTCGGCGTCAGCGGGCAGGTCGAAGGCTACATGACCGGCGAAGCGGACTGGCTCTCGATCGAGGCGCGCCGATTGCTCGATTACTATGCCAGCCAGCGCGCGTGATTTGGGCGAGCCCGCCCGCTCACGGCAGCTTGTCATAGCCCTCGCCGATGCCGTTCAGGCTGAGCGGAAACCCGATGCCCTCTTCCGGGGTCTCGAAGATAATGAACGTCGCGGTTTTCGCGGTGCGGAGCTGCCCGAGCAGCTTGTCGTCCATCACCACTTCCGCCACGCAGCCGTTGGGCAGGCATCTGACAAAACCTGCGCGGCCGACGTCCTGATTGTCGAGTTTCAGGCCCAGCCCGGAGGGCAGCAGCACGCCGAGCGGCGCCACTACCCGCATCAGCTTGCTCTTCTGGTCGGCGGTTTTCAGCACGATCACGGTGAGGCCGGCATTGGAGCGGTCTTCCGCCACCACGCTCTGGATAAGGGCGCATTGCTCGCTCTGGGCGCCCGGCGGGTTGTCGCAGCGGATCTGCCAGTCGCCATGCACCGAGCGCACCGCGCCCTGCGCATGGGCGGCGCCGGTCAGGCCCAGCGCCAGCGCGACCGCGAGGCCGACGGCCGATCGATGGCCCATGCTTCTCGTCCGCAGTGTCGAACGCCCCATCAGGCTCGATTCCTTTGATATTCCTCAGGCTGGGCCGGTCCGAGCGCTGGACTGACCTTGGACTGATACGGCAAATGACGGCACCTTGAAGGCGATATTCCCGGATCCTGCGCCGGGATGGGCTTTCCCCAAGGCGAATCAGGCCCCTGTGGATTGCCCCGTCTGTGCCTACATCGGGCAATCCGGCTGTCAAGCGCGATCGGCCCGCCGGAAAGGGACTTTGGCCTGATTTCATGGGAAAACGCGACATGCGCGGAATAGCCGGTGATGCGCCGCTCCATGCCTTACTACTGCATTGCGAGAGCCTGAGAATTATGGTTTGAGAGGCTGGATTTCGACGCGTTCTAGCTTTCCGGCCCCGGTACCCAAGCGAGTACCTCACAAGGCCGTTTGTCTGGGGACGGATCGTGCAGCATTTCCCGCCATCCGGCGGAATGCTTTGGGGATTTAGCTTTGGGAATTCATCATGGGAGCGCGAGCGGCATGAAGATGTCGGAGGGCCAGATTGGCCGACGGTTGCTGGGTTTGGCGGTGGCAGGCGTTGCGCTGGCGGCCGGCGGGGCGGCTTTCGCCGGCCAGCCCGCGCCGTGGGAATGGACGCTGCAGGCAGCGGCCTCGCCGGTGATGGAAAAGATCACCTCGTTCCACACCTTGCTGGTCTGGATCATCACCATCATCACGCTGTTCGTGCTGGTGCTGCTGATCATGGTGGTGGTGAAGTTCAACGCCAAGGCCAACCCGATCCCCTCCAAGACCACCCACAACACCCTGATCGAAGTCGCATGGACCCTGATTCCGGTGCTGATCCTGGTCGCCATCGCGGTGCCGTCGTTCCGTCTGCTGTTCCAGCAGCTCGACATTCCCAAGGCCGACCTGACCATCAAGGCGACCGGCAAGCAGTGGTACTGGTCCTACGCCTATCCCGATAACGGCAAGTTCGAATTCGATTCGCTGCTGGTGCAGGACAAGAAGCCCCGGCTGCTCGGCGTCGACAACGAGATGGTGGTGCCGGTCGACAAGGTGATCCGGATCCAGACCACCGGCGCCGACGTGATCCACGCTTTCGCGGTGCCGGCCTTCGGCATCAAGATCGATTCCATCCCCGGCCGCCTCAACGAGACCTGGTTCAAGGCCACCAGGACCGGCATGTTCTACGGCCAGTGCTCGGAACTGTGCGGCAAGGATCACGCCTTCATGCCGATCGCGGTGCGGGTGGTGAGCGATCAGGAATTCGCGGCCTGGATCGAGACCGCAAAGAAGAAGTTTGCGACCAACCCGGCGAATTCGTTCGCCGCGGCGGCGGGCGCGGTCGCGCAGTAGGCCTGACGGCTTGCGCGCGGCAATGGTACAAGGGCGACGGGACCGCGAGGTCCGACAGGGACTGCAAGGCAGGATTTGAAAATGGCAACAGCAACACCAGCTCATCACGATCACGCCCACGCGCATGACGATCATGCGCATGCCAATCCGACCGGCTGGCGGCGCTTCGTCTATTCGACCAACCACAAGGACATCGGCACGATGTACCTGGTGTTTGCGATCTTCGCCGGCGTGATCGGCGCCGCGATGTCGATCGCGATCCGCGTCGAGCTGATGTATCCCGGCGTGCAGCTGTTCCACGAGAGCCATACCTACAACGTGTTCGTGACCTCGCACGGCCTGATCATGATCTTCTTCATGGTGATGCCGGCGATGATCGGCGGCTTCGGCAACTGGTTCGTGCCGCTGATGATCGGCGCGCCCGACATGGCGTTCCCGCGCATGAACAACATCTCGTTCTGGCTGCTGCCGGCCTCGTTCGCGCTGCTCCTGATGTCCACCTTCGTCGAGGGT
>NZ_JAUYAN010000141.1 GCF_030693485.1 Bradyrhizobium sp.
CTGGAAGCCGCGCTGCGCCGGCCGGCGAACGAGACCGTGGCGCCGCCGGTGGCGCCCGAGCCGCCGCAAGGCCGCGCCGCACCGCGCAGCGAGCCGATGCCGCCGCCGGCACCGGCGAAGAGCGGCTTCGAGAATCTCGAAGACGAGATGGCGTCCTTGCTGGGCCGTCCAAAGAATTCTTCGTGAGGCCGGCGGCCTCCCCGCGTAGAGTTGTTTTATTCCTTGCCACACTGATAGCCGCCGGATCGTTCGCAGGTCCGGCGTTCGCGCAGGACATCAGCATCAACCTCGGCGGCGGTGGCGGCGGCGTCACCGAGCGCGCGATCCAGATGATTGCGCTGCTGACGATATTGTCGGTCGCGCCGTCGATCCTGATCATGATGACGTCGTTCACCCGGATCGTGGTGGTGCTGTCATTGCTGCGCACCGCCTTGGGCACCGCGACCGCGCCGCCGAATTCCGTCATCATCGCGCTGGCGATGTTCCTGACCGCGTTCGTGATGGGCCCGGTGCTGCAGAAATCCTATGATGACGGCATCAAGCCCCTGATCGCCAACCAGATCGGCATCGAGGAAGCGCTGCAGAAGGCGTCGGTGCCGTTGCGCGTCTTCATGCAGAAGAACGTCCGCGAGAAAGACCTGAAACTGTTCATCGACCTGTCGAAGGAGCCGGCGCCGGCGACGCCCGAGGACCTGTCGTTGCGGATCCTGGTGCCGGCCTTCATGATCTCGGAACTGAAGCGCGCCTTCGAGATCGGCTTCCTGCTGTTCCTGCCATTCCTGATCATCGACCTCGTGGTGGCCTCGGTCTTGATGTCGATGGGCATGATGATGCTGCCGCCGGTGGTGGTGTCGCTGCCGTTCAAGCTGATCTTCTTCGTGCTGGTCGACGGCTGGTCGCTGGTGGCGGGGAGCCTCGTACAGAGTTACGGGGGGTAGGCCGGACCGCCCGTGACGGGTCGCAACCGAGCCCCGGCACAAAAACGCGAAAACAACCCCATGTACAGTAAGGCCGGCCCCGGCTCGCTTTCGCGCGCCGCTTGGGCTGCGGCCGGAAGAACCCACAGAAAAACAATGGGTTGACCCTGCCGGTGACACCGCATTGTTGGAAAAGGCCTCGCACCTGCCTATGATGCGGCAAAACGCATTGGGGAACCCGCGTCCATGCAACAAAAGTTCGACCGCTCCGCCGAGGATCTCGGCAACTCGATCCATCTCGAACACGTCAACGTGCAGGTGCCCGACCAGCGGCTGGCCACCTTGTTCTATGTCGCCGGGCTCGGGCTGACCCGCGATCCCTATCTGATGGTGTCCGACACCAACATGTGGATCAATGTCGGCCGCAGCCAGTTTCATCTGCCTGATGGCGCGGCGCAGGTGCTGCGCGGCCATACCGGCCTCGTCATTTCCGGCCGCGAGGCGCTGCTCAAGCGGCTGGCCGCCGTCGCCCCCAAGCTCAGCGGCACCGCCTTCGCCTTTCGCGAGCACAACGACTATGTCGAGGCGACATGCCCCTGGGGCAATCGCGTGCGCTGCCACGAGCCGGACGCCGCGCGGTTCGGGCGCATCACGCTCGGCATTCCCTATGTCGAGTTCGACGTCCCCATTGGAACCGCGAAAGCCATTGCCGCCTTCTACCCCGAGATCATGGGAATACCTGCCGAGCTGAAAAACGGCGACGACGCCATGGCGCGCGCCAAGATGGGCAAGGACCAGTATCTGCAATTTCGCGAGACCGACCGCGCGCTGCCAGATTACGACGGCCATCATGTGCAGATGTACATCACGAATTTTTCCGGGCCGTATCGCCGGCTGCTGGATCGCGGCCTCGTCTCCCAGGAAGACAATCCCTACCAGTACCGCTTTCGCGACATCGTCGATCTCGCCGACGGCAGGCACCTGTTCACGGTCGAGCACGAGGTGCGCAGCGCCACCCATCCGATGTACCTGCGCCCGCTGGTCAACCGCAATCCGGCCTCGACCAACCAGACCTATGCGCACGGCCACGACCAATGGGACTGGGCGATGGGACCGGACCAGTACGACGGACGTTAGGAACAACAATGCTGCCGTCGCAACGTGACCTGTTCGAGATACCGCGCGATATCTGCTACCTGAATTCCGCCTCCTACAGTCCGTTGCCACTAAAAACCCTGCAGGCCGGCCGCGAGGCCGTCGGCCGCAAGGGCCAACCCTGGACGCTCGATGCCGGGTTTGCCGGCCGCCAGCACGACCGCGCGCGCAGAGCCGCCGCCCGCCTGATCAACGCCGATCCCGCCGACATCGCGCTGATCCCGTCGATCAGCTACGGCGTGGCGACGGCGGCCCAGCTCCTGACGATTCCGCGTGGCACGCGTGTGCTGGTGCTGGAAAACGATCACTCCTCGCCGGTGCTGGAATGGCAGACCCGCGCCGAGGCGCAGGGCTTTGCCGTCGAGACGATCCGCCAGCCCGGCGATGGCGACTGGACCTCGGCGGTTTCAGCCGCCATCGAACGAACGGGCGCGGCGCCGGTGGCGCTGGCATCGATCTCGTCGGTGCACTGGTCCGACGGCGGCCTGATCGATATCGAGCAGGTGTCCGCCGCGCTGCGGCGGCAAGGCGCCCTCTTCCTGATCGACGCGACGCAAAGCACCGGCGTGCTGCCGCTCGACGTCAGGCATCTCGATCCTGACTTCGTGATCTTCCCGACCTACAAATGGCTGCTCGGTCCCTATGGCCGCGCCTTTCTCTACGTCGCCAAGCGCCATCAGGACGGCACGCCGCTGGAGCAGACACCGGCCGGCCGCCGCGATGTCCGCGCCGAGAACGCAGTTTATTTCTCCGACACCTGCTACGTCGGTGACGCCAGCCGCTTCGACATGGGCGAGCGCGATCATTTTGTCTCGCTGGAGATGGCATCGATCGGCATGGAAATGATGGCCGAATGGGGCGCCGCGCCCATCGCTCAACGTCTCGCCATGCTGACGGAGCGGATCGCGGAAGGCGTGTCCGATCTCGGAATCGACGTGCCGGAGCGCCACGTGCGGGCGCCGCATATTCTGTGTCTCGGCTTCAAGGACGGGACGGCAAAGGCGCTGGTCGAGGCGCTGGCCGCCGACGGCATCTACGTCGCGCCGCGGCTCGGCCGCATGCGCATCTCACCCCACGTCTTCAACGACGAGACCGATGCCGATCGTTTTGTTGCGGCACTGGCCCGGCGGCTGCGCGGCTAATACCCGCTGTGGCGAAAATGGCGCTGCTTCGGTGCGCAACGGCCGTGCGCACTTGTCTGTTGCCAAAATCCATGCGGTCTTAATTCGGTTTCACCGCGCCTTCTGTCGCGCCGTCGAACGGCGTCACCGGAAATCTCATGTCCAAGAAGATGATCAAACCTGGACCTGACCTGCTCACGCGGGTCAACCAGGCATTCCTCGACCACGGTTACAGCGGGCTGTCGATGGTGATCCTGGCCAGGGCCTGCGGGTTTACGCAGCGTGCGCTGTATTACTATTTCCGCAACAAGGAGGATGCGTTCCGGGCGATGATTGCCTATCGCCACGCCGAGGCCGTCGAACTGGCATTGCAGGCCGGAACGGCGGTGCGGGCCAAAGGCGGCGGCGCGCTCGACATTCTCGCAAAAATCCTGGACGTGCGTTACGGCGAGACAAGGCGCCGGGTCACGCGTTCGCCGCACACCGTCGATCTCAATGCCGAAGCCTTCAAGCGGTGCAGGGGTCTCATGATCAAGTCCGCGATCTCCTTCCAGGCCGATCTGGAAAAACTGATTGTCGATTTGGAGAGTTGCCGGATGCTGAAGTTGAACGGCCGGTTCACGCCGGCGCAGATCGCCCAGGCGCTGGCCGACGGCGGACGCGCCGTGAACCAGAGCCTGCCGCCGATCGCCGCGGAAGATTTTTCGGGGCGTTATCGCCAGATGTGCGAGATCGTGCTGTACGGCTGCGCCGCGGTACCGAAATCGAAATAGCCGGAATGCGGCCGCTGACTTTTCGAGCCCGGTTCTGATTCGATCAGAACCGATCAGGCGCTGGCGCGTCTCTTTTCTGCCACAACCTTCGACAATCGAGCAAGAATCCGCCGCGCCGGGCGATTTTTGGCAAAAGCCGCGCCGCTGCGCTCGACTCCTGGTTCACAGTCGGCCAAGTTTCATGAAATCTGCGATGGGACATTATCGTCCTGGCGTCATTTGCACTCCGCGATTTGAACGTATTTTTTTAAGGGCACCGGCTTGGGGAAGGGCTCAGGCTGTCATGGTTTGTAAGACAACAGCGCGTCGGCCGGGGCGTGAACCCATGGGACGGAACCTGTTCGTGGTCGGGCATGTGCTGGGAACGTCGGCGGCGAGCCGGTTGCGCGCGCTTTTGTTGCCCTCATGCGTGGTGCTGGGGGTCGCGAGCGGCTCCGCCGCCCGGGCCGATTGCGCGCCCGCTGCCGCCAATAACGTGACGGCGACCTGTAGCGGCACCACCACCAATCAAGGTGCCGGCGCGCCCGGCACCAGTGCCGGCACCGCCGGCTACGGCACCGGCGTCCAGACCGGCGTCACCGTCGATGTTGCCGCCGGCGCCGGCAACACGGTCACCGGCACCACTTTTGGCATCTATCTCGGCGATGCCGCAGTGAATAACAACGCCCTCGCCAGCATCACCGGCGGCAATACCGGAATTCGTGCCCTTAGCGGCTTTGCCGATGTCACCAATTCCGGCAGCATCGCAGGCACCAGCTTCGCCGGCATTAACGCCGGCACCAACGCGACGGTGACCAACAACGCCACCGCCAGCATCACCGGCGGCGGGTACGGAATTGTCGCCCTCGGCGGCTTTGCCAATGTCACCAATTCCGGCAGCATCATCGGCACCAGCCAGTACGGCATTTATGCTCTCACCAACGCGACGGTGACCAACAATGCCACCGGTATCATCACCGGAATTGACGCCAACGCCGGCTTTGCCAATGTCACCAATTCCGGCAGCATCACCGGCGGCCAGTACGGAATTCGCGCCGGCGGCGGTGGTTCTTCGGTCTTCAACGCCGGCACCATCAGCGGCGGCATCGCGGCGATCCAGTTCGCGGGCGTCGGCAACACGCTGACGCTGGCGTTGGGCTCTGTCATCACCGGCAACGTGCTCGGCACCGGCAGCGATACGTTCCAGCTCGGCGGCACCGGCAGCGCCACGTTTAATGTGTCGCAGATCGGCGCGGCCGCGCAGTATCGGGGCTTCGGCACCTTCAACAAGATCGGCAGCTCGGCCTGGACGCTGACCGGCGCCAGCACTTTCGCCGGCCCCATCAACGTCAATGGCGGCACGCTCGGCATCAACGGCAACGTCACCTCGGCAAGCGGCGTCACCGTGAACGCCGGCGGCACGCTGGCCGGCACCGGCACCGTCGGCAATACCCTGGTCACCGGCGGAATTTTCGCGCCGGGCACCGGCACGCCCGGTTCGTCGATGACGGTGACCGGCGCGCTCGGCTTCAACCCGGCTTCGACCTACGCGGTCAACCTCAATCCGGCGACGTCGTCGTTCGCGACTGTCTCGGGCGCGGCGACGCTCGGCGGCGCCACGGTCAATGCGAGCTTCGCGCCCGGCGGCTACATCTCCAGGCAATACACCATTCTCACCGCCGGCAGCATCAGCGGCACGTTCAATCCGGTCGTGACGAATTTCAACCTGCCTGCCAATTTTCATGACAGCCTGAGTTACGACGCGACGCACGCATATCTCGATCTGGCGCTGAACTTCGCGATTCCCGGCGGGCTGACTGGCAACCAGCAGGACGTCGGCAACGCGCTGACGAACTTCTTCAATCGCACCGGCGGCATTCCGGCGGTGTTCGGCACGCTGACGCCGGCCGGGTTGTCGCAAGCGGCGGGCGAGACCGCTACCGGCTCGCAGCAGACCACCTCCAACGCGATGACACAGTTCATGGGCGTGATGACCGATCCGCTCGTTGCCGGGCGCGGCGTTCCGATTTCGGCCGCAAGCGGCGCGGCGGGCTACGCCGACGAGCAGACGATGGCGTATGCCGCCAAACGCAATCCGACCGACGCACTGGCCGCGATCTATACCAAGGCGCCTCCGCCGGTTCCTTTCACCCAGCGCTGGAGCGCGTGGGCGGCAGGTTTTGGTGGCTCGCAGTCCACCGACGGCAGCGTCGCGGCGGGATCGAACAACACCACCAGCCGCCTGTTCGGCGTGGCGGCGGGCGCGGACTATCGCTTCTCGCCCAACACCGTGGCGGGCTTCGCGCTGGCCGGCGGCGGCACCAGCTTCGGCGTCAACGGTTTCGGCAGCGGCCGCTCCGACCTGTTCCAGGCCGGCGCTTTCTTCCGCCACACCGTTGGTGCAGCCTATCTCTCCGGCGCGCTAGCCTATGGCTGGCAGGATGTCACCACCGACCGCACCGTCACCATCGCTGGCATCGATCGCCTCCGCGCGCAGTTCAACGCCAACGCCTTCTCCGGCCGCGCCGAGGCCGGCTATCGCTTCGTCAGCCCATGGATCGGCGGCGTCGGCATCACGCCTTACGCGGCCGGACAGTTCACCACCTTCGACCTGCCCGCCTACGCCGAACAGGTCGTGTCCGGCGCCAACACCTTCGCGCTGGCCTATGCCGCGAAGAGCATCGCCGCCACCCGCAGCGAACTCGGCTTCCGCGCCGACAAATCCTTCGCGATGCAGAGCGCGATCCTGACGCTGCGGGGCCGCGCCGCCTGGGCGCACGACTTCAATCCGCACCGTACGGTCGGCGCGACCTTCCAGACCCTGCCCGGCGCGAGTTTCGTCGTGAACGGCGCGCGGCAGGCCAGCAACGCCGCGCTGACCACGGCGTCGGCCGAAGTGAAATGGATGAACGGCTTCTCGCTCGCCGGCACGTTCGAGGGCGAGTTTTCCAACGTCACCCGGAGCTACGCCGGCAAGGGCGTTGCCCGGTACACCTGGTGACGGCACCTGCTAACTCACGCCCTCGAAAAACTTCCCCGCTACTTCCGTTCCAGATGCCACGCGCCGTCCCAGCCCTCGCCGGGCGGCGCCGCGGCCATCTTCTCGATCCGCTGGATGAACGTCATCGACGGCCCGTCGCCCGGCATCGCCAATAGTGCCGTCTCGAAAAGCCGCAGCGCCTCGTCCCAACGCTGCGCCCGCAAAGCGGCAAGCCCTTCGACATAGCGGGTGCGCAATTCCTGGCTCGCTGCCGTCAACTCGCCCTTGCCCGCCATGATTTTGAACACCGCCTGCGGCCGGGTCCGGCCCAGCGTCACCACCCGGTCGGTTCGCGCGCCTCGATCGCGTCGGAGGCCGCCGCGATCATCGCCTCGGATACCAGGATGCGGCCGCCATACTGCTTGTTGGCGCCTTCCAGCGCGGCCAGCTCGCGAGCCGCGCCTGCTCGGAATCGGCGGCGAAGGGCGGTCCCCAATACGCCAAGATGGCGTCGCCGATGTATTTGTCGATGATGCCCTGATGGGCGCGAATCGGCGCCGACATGGTCGATAGATAGCGGTTTGTGACCTTGAATCGGCGCGGGGCGGCAAGCGGCCCCGCCTGTTTCCTATTGCGAAATCGAAACGGCGACAACGCGAGGGAACTCCGGGGTTCCCCGGGCATTCTGTCATGGGCGGTTGCTTTCGGCCCAGCCTCGCTTGCTCCAAGCCGACATGGCCTTTCAATACTGAGAGCAGTTCGACCGCCGCCCATGACCAGCCCACCAAATCAGCAAGAAAAGATCGAAACGCGGATCGATCCTGTCTCGGCATCGGACGATGCCACGGTGACTCCGGGACATATTCGCGATTCGCTTCGCACGCTGGCGCGCCAGATTGTTGTTCTGGCACGATCGGCATTCCGCAATGCCGGCCGCCGGGCGAAAGACGGGTGGAGCGGCGGGCGAGCGGCCATGCTGGCGTCAGGCGCATCACTTGGAAGCCGCTGGCCGGGGTTGAAGGCGAATCTGCTTTCATCGATGAACAAGGCCCGCTGGCCGCGGCTGGATCTGCAATCCCGCCTGCAAGGCTGGCAGTCCAGATCAGCCGCTTCGGCGCCCCAATCGAGCCATGGACCAGTTCGCGCAGGATGGCGCCGGAAATATCTCGCGGCCTCGCTGGGATTGCTGTTGGCGCTGTCCACCGCCTATGTCCTGTACTGCATCGCGACCTTGCCGATCACGGGCGGGCTGCAAGTCGAGGCGACCCAGAGCGCACTGACATTCGAAGGCGCGCAAGGCGAGGTGTTCGCCGCCCGCGGCGTATTCAAGGGCGACAGGCTGGCCGCCGCGGATATGCCACCGCATCTGGCCCAGGCGATTGTTGCGATCGAGGATCGCAGGTTCTTCGACCACATCGGTGTCGACCTTCGCGGCATATTGCGGGCCGGGTGGCGAAATTCACAGGCCGGCGGCACGCGGGAGGGCGGCAGCACCATCACCCAGCAGCTCGCCCGCCTGATGTTTCTCTCCCAGGAGCGCACATTCCGCCGCAAGGTCCAGGAAGCGCTTCTCGCGCTGTGGCTGGAGAGTCAATTGAAGAAGGAAGACATCCTTCTGCGCTATCTCAACACCGCCTATTTCGGCGCCGGCGCTTACGGTGTCGACGCTGCCGCTAGAAGGTATTTCGGGAAGAAGGCCGGCGAACTCTCGCTCGCTGAATCAGCGATGCTTGCGGGTCTGGTACGGGCGCCGTCGCAACTTGCGCCGACGCGCAATTTCGGCGGAGCCAAGGAGCGGCAGGAGACTGTCCTGCAAACGATGGTGGAAACCGGAGCCTTGACGGCCGCCGAGGCGGAAGCCACGCGCGCCCAGCCTGTCAATCTGCGAACGCCTCCGGAAACGCCGCCGGGCACCAACTATTTCGTCGATATGGTTGCCGGCGATGTCCGCCGGCTACTCGGCTCGGCATCGGGCGATCTGACGCTTCGCACGACGTTGAACCTGGAATTGCAGAGGCTCGCCGAGGGCGTCATCGAGCGCCGCTTCGAGGCGGAGGGGACGAAGAAAAACGTCTCGCAGGCAGCACTGGTGGCGCTGGGCAGAGACGGCGCCGTGCTGGCAATGGTCGGGGGCCGCAATTACGAAGCCAGTCAATTCAATCGCGCCACCCAGGCCAAACGCCAGCCCGGGTCGCTGTTCAAGCTTTTCGTTTATCTGACGGCGCTGCAGCGCGGCTACACTCCCCAGTCTGTCGTCGTCGACAAGCCGACCCAGATCGGGGAATGGGAGCCGCAAAACTCCAGCGGGCGCTTCCGCGGCAACATGACCCTGCGCAACGCGTTCGCGCAGTCCGTCAATACGGTTGCCGCCCAGCTGGGCGACGAGGTCGGAACGTCGGCGGTCATCGACACTGCCAAACGCATGGGCGTGCAGTCGACACTGCCGGCCGTGCCGAGTCTGGCGCTCGGCTCGGCCGAGGTTACCCTGCTGGAGATGACGCGGGCGTTCGGCGCGGTCTCAGCCGGCGTTCAAACACTTGAGCCGTATTCAATCCGCTCGATTGCAGGTAATTCGCAGCAGGCGCTCTACACGAAACCCGGAGCTGGCAGCGAAGTTACCGGCCAACTGGGCGCCACCCGGGCGATGATGATTGACATGCTGCAATCGGTCGTGAACGAGGGCACCGGCAAGGCGGCACGCATTCCAAATGTCGCGGTTGGCGGCAAGACCGGGACCACGCAGGAATACCGCGACGCCTGGTTCATCGGATTTACCGGGGATCTCGTCGTCGGCGTATGGGTGGGCAATGACGACAACACGCCGACCAACCGGGTCACCGGCGGCGACCTTCCCGCCAACATCTGGCGTGATTTTGTCGGAAGGGCGCTGCCGGTCGTGACCAAGACCTCGCCTCAGGTCGCAAGACGAAACACCGACGCTCTCAACCCGGGGACCGCCCTGACCCCCGCCAACCCTGCCGCCAGCCCCGCAGTTGCCACCGGCGCCGATACCGGCGTCAGGGGATCGGCAGACGTTGTCGATCTCGCGACCCTGGCCGTTCGTGGCAGAAAGATACAGCTCGAGGGCATTCTCGGCGATGATGATCGACGCGCGGTCCGCGCGCTCGCGCGGTTTCTCAGGCGACGGGAAGTGATCTGCGAACCCAGCGGCATGCCGGAGCGCTATCGATGCATCGTCGATGGGCAGAACCTGTCCCAGATCATTCTGGGCGCCGGAGGCGCCCGCGCAACGCCGGACGCGCCGGCGGAATTGCTGGCCTCTGAAGACGAAGCCCGGTCTGCGCGCGTGGGAATCTGGCGGAATATGTAGCTTGCCGATGCATATGCGCCTTTGTCGCGGATAATTGATCACGCCATTTTGGGGCAGTGCTCAAGTCACCCTACCCCTCCACATCATACTGCTTGCTGAGGTGGTCCCCGATCTGGACCAGCATCATGACGCTTTCGGGATAGCCGGGTTTTGCAATCGTCGCCTCGTCGGCGGAAGCGCGGAATTCCCAGCTGTCGCCGTCGCGCAGCACGGAGATTTCGAATTGGTCCGGACCGTCGGCATGAACCTTCAGCTCGGCCCTCGCCATCGCAATCAGTTCGGCTTCGGTCTTGACGGGCTTGCTCATGGGAAAAGCTTCCTCCGGGCATTTGGGTTTATCGCAGGTTGCCGGTTCGGCGCGCATCTGTCGAGGGGGTGACGCGGTAGCGCCCGGCATGTCGGTTACTTCTCGGCGATCGCCGAGATATTCAGACCTGCATCCGAAAGCGCTTGGACAATGCATTTTGCAATTTGTTTGGCCTCTCCGGGGTCGATTCGACCTTCCGGATGATCCTTGCGGCAATCGCAAATCGCCGTGGCAATGATCGCATTCACCTGGTGCGGATCAGCCAAAGCTCATTCCTTTCGATCTCTAGACGATGCCGTAACGGGCGGACAGATCATCAGGAGTTTCGGCACGTCCCGACGATCTGCGATCAACCTTCATGCCAGCCGAAAGTTCCGGCGGCATGCGGGTTCGGACGCCAAGCGACCGCGCCGCATAAGTGGTCTGACTTCCCGGCCGCAAACTGCTGAGAATCCGGAACTTTTCATGATTTTTCCTGTTGCGCTTCTACATCCTGCATTGCTGCATCGCGCCCGTTGCGCGCATTGACAGCGGACCTTCCAGCATTCGGGGACAGCCGACCGTGAACAATTTTTACAAGAGGTCGACGAGGATCATCGCAGCGATGTGTGTCTTGCTGACCTGTGCCGCGCAGGCCGAAAACGCCTACGACATCATGAGCGGCGGCGCGCCCTCACGGAGCGGCTCGACGATGGTGATGGCCTACGGCGAAGATCCCAAGGCCGACTTTCCGCCAAGAGCATTATCCACGACGCGTTCAAGCAGCCCGACAGAAGCGTCTACCTCGTATTGTGTTCGAACGTGTGACGGTCGTTATTTCCCGGCGCCCTCGGGAACCAACCAGGGCAGCGCCGAGGGCTGCAAGTCCTTTTGCCCCGCCAGTGAAACCAGGGTGTTTTTCGGAAGCTCGATAGACAGCGCCACTTCGAATGATGGAAGGACATATGCCGCGCTGCCGAATGCGTTTCGATACCGCAAGGAACTTGTTGCGGGCTGCACCTGCAACGGCAAGGACGTGGTCGGGTTGGCATCGATCAACGTCAAGGAAGACCGAACGCTGCGCCGGGGCGACATCGTCGCCGGCGCTGCCGGGCTGGAAGTGGTCACCCGCATCGGCAACGGGCATGTCGGTTTTGCCAGAGCTTCCGCCGCGACGCGCGGCAAGTATGATCGCCTGAAAGTGCTCGCGTCTGATTGACTCCCAAGCCCGGGGGCGGAGAAATCGGCATCAAGCGGTATTCTCCTGTTGCCGCCGGATATCCTCCCGGCGTGGCTTTTGGTGCGCCTGCGACGCTCTATCGCTTCGCGTCGGACCGCGTCAATCCGATGATGCGCGGCAGCGAGCCGGTGTGCACCGGCTCACCCTTCGCGGTTTCCGGCGACAGCGGCGCCCGGGCGGTGGCGTCGGGGAAACGCACCTTCATTTCGCGCAGGAAGCCGTCGAGCGTGTCGACGCTGGCCGCCATCCTGGCTATCGTGGCGAATTCGGCGCTGCTGGCGCCACTCGAATTTCCCGCGGTCTCGAACGCGGCCCGGTCGGCCTCGCCGCTCATCAGCGGCGCATATTTCTCGCGGAAGCGCGCCAGGCCGATGGCGTCCTCGGCCAGCGCATAGCCGACCACCGCGCGGATCACGTCGCCCTTCTCCACCGTGTCCAGGGGTCTGAAGTCGCGCCAGCGATCGGCGTAATACAATTCGATCTGTTCGGCGGACTCGCGCCAGCGGCGCGACGCCCAGTAGATATCGGAGCGCAGCCGGATCGCCTCACGGCCGCCGATGTTCGAGATGATGTCGAGCGCGAGGTCATGGCGTCCGACATCGCTCTGGGCGCGCGATTCCAGCAACAGCCGCTGCTGGCGCAGTTCGCCGGAGAGGTCCGCGATCCGCGTGGTCCGAAGCGCCGATATCGCGCGGTCCGGCTTGCGTCCGGTGAGGTAGACCATGGCCAGGCGCGCGGCGACCTGGGCGCGCGCCGCGCCCTCCAGCCGCCTGTCGACCTGATATTGCAGGAGTTCGGCGGCCTGATCGAGCAGGTCGACCGCGACCAGCCGATCCGCCAGCCGGCGGATCATCTCGTCGCCACGCCGCCCGATCGGCGTCAGTTCGCTGTATTCGTAGAACATCCCGAGCGCGTCGACCGGAGGAAGATTGTCGCCCTTCGGACTGAGATAGATCTGGGCAAACAACGCCGCCGAGGCATCCTGGCCGGCGCGCGAAATCTCGGAATTCGGCTGCAGCCTGGTGGCGGCCCTCGCCGCGGCCAGCGACTCGCCGTAGCGTCCGGTATCGGCATAGATCTTCGCCATCATCTGCAGCGCCCGCACCTCGATGGCGTCGCCGCGCCACAACACCGCGAGCGTCTCCAGTTCGCGCAGGGAGTCGGCCTGGCTGGTCTCTTCGCGGCGCTGGCGCAGGATGATATCGAGCAGCCTGGCCTCGGCGGCCGCGGCGCGGTCAGGAGATTCGATCGCGACCTTGTATTCGCTCTGCGCGTCCTTGTCGTGACCGAGCGCCTCGGCCAGCCGTCCGAACAGCACCGCGGTCGCCGCCTTCATCTCCGTGGGAACACCGACCACCTTCAAATCGCTGCCGCGCTTGGCGGCGCCGGAAAAATCCCTGACCTCGAGCGAGGCGCGCATCGCTTCCGAAATCACGCTGCGCTGCAGCTCGATCGGCAGCGAGGTGATGGCGAATTCGACATTCTTGAATTTCTCCCGCGCTTCGGCCCATTTGCCCTGGCGCGAGAAGGCCAGCGCTTTCCACAGTTGCGAATCGTAGCTGGCGCCGATCACGGGATTGGCGAGGTCTTTCAGCGCCTGTTCCGGACGGCCGATCAGGATGTTGGCGACCACGCGCACCATCAGGGCGATCGAGTCCTCCGACCCCGGCTTGGCGTCGGCGAGCGCGAGATCGGCGGCGCCCTTGGCTTCCCAATACATCCCGCGCGACATCAGGAAACGGGCGAGGTTGATCCGGGCCTGGGTGCGCTGGGCCGGCTCCATTGCGCCCGCCGCCGCGATCAGCTCATCCTGACGCGCGATGAAGTTTTCAGCCTGGTTCCTGCGCCACTCGGCGATGTCGAAGATCGGCCGCACCGCGGTCGTGGCGCGCTCGGAGGCGACATCGGCCGAGGACAGCGTCAGGCCGCCGGGACGCCCAATGATGACCCTGTCGGGCGCGACCTCGGCGACAACGTCCTCGGAAACGGGATGCACCGCGACGCCGTGGATCGATTCCAGCAGCGACATCTCGACAAAATCATGCCGCTTGATGAGGCCGCGAACCGGCAGCGACGCCGTCACCACCAGCAGCGTATCGCCGGCCTCCGGATCGATGAAACGATGCAGCAGGCCCGGCCTCGACAGCGGCACGGTGACATTGGCGAGCGCGGGATCGGTGATATTGCGGATCACCGCCAGCGGCAGCTGCGGCGACTGCATCGTATCGGCGAAGGTGAGCATCCAGTGCGCGCCACCCTTGTCATCGCCGGTCAGCGAGGGCATTTGCGGGCGGTTGAGACGAATGCGGATCGCCTGCCCCTTGTCCAGCGTCAAGCGGCTGACGTCTGATATCAGCGCCCCGCCGCTGGAGCGGATCAGGTCGCTATCGATCGGCTGCTGGGAATCGAACACCAGCCACACCGTATCGGCGCGGCGAAACAACGCGGCGGGAGTGGCCGCGGCAAACGCGAACGTCACGCGCAGGGCGTCGCTGTCCCGCCGCGCGGTGACCGTTGCGGGACCCGCACCTGCTGGCATCGCCTGCGCGGCGGACGGCGCCTGCGCGGCCGGCGGCAAGCCCTGAGGTACCGGTTGCGCCGGAATCGCCGGCGGCGCGTCGATGACCGGCGGCGAGACATTCGCTGGCGGCGAGACAATGGCGGGCGATGTCTGGGCCACCTTCTGAGCGCCGGGTTCCGGCGGGGCGGCCGCGGCCGCCGTCAGTTTCGACGGGGCTTCAGCCATGACGGCCGGCGCCTGCCTGGGCGTCTCCCGTGCCGGCAGCGGTTCGGACGCGGGTGCAATCTTCGCCGCTTGCTCCGGCTTGATCTCGATGTTGGCCTGCTGCGCGAACGTTTCCGAGGTCGGCGGCGCGATGACGTTGCCGGCCCGGGAGGCCGAAGGCGCCGCGGGCCTGGCAGGGGCTGCGGCCGCCGCCGGGGCTTGCAGAACATCGGCGACCGGCGACCGCTGCGCTTTATCCGCCTGCTGGAAGGCGACGTCGATAATGTAGTTCTTCTCCTCGCGGAAGGAGCGGACATCGACATCGCCGATCAGCACGACCTCCACCATGGAGGTCTCGCGTTCGATCTTCTGACCGATCGAGGCGATGTTCGATGGCAGCGCCAGCTTGGCGTCCGCGAGATCGAACGAGAGCGCGGCGTTGAACAACAGCGACAGGCGCTGGTCGTTCAATACGCTGGAGACGCTGATGCCATCAGGCATTTCGAATACGAAGCGCACGAAGGTCGGCTGGACCGAGGCGCGGACCCTGATCGGCGGGCGCTTCTGGGCCGCCGCGGCCGCGCGCTGCTGACGCAAGGCGCGCTCGGCGACCCGGGCGCGTTCGGACAATTCGCGGACCACTTCGGCGGGAAGTGCCGGCGGCTGACCGCTCCAGGTATCGGGCAACAGGTCGACGAACACCCGCTCGCCCGCCGTCATGGTGTTGACGGTTACCTTGCGCGACAGCGACAGCCTTATCGCCGAGCCATCGGGGTCGCGCCGCACCGATCCGACGTAATCGGGCACCGCGTCAGACAACCGGTCGACCGGAATATCCACCGGGCGCTTGAACCGGATCACGAGGATGGAGCCGGCGGTCGACACCTGGGATTCGACATCCTCGGCGAGCTTGAGCACCAGCCGGGCGTAACCGCCCGAAGCTGAAAACGTCGCCTCGCCCCTGACCGGCTCGGTCTGGCTGAAGGCAGTCGACGTCAGGCCGATCAGAACCAGCCAACTGCCGAGACAAAGCCGCGCCGTCCGCGCGCAAGCGCGGCCTCGCGACCAGAATCCAGTGGCAGCTATCAGCGCCATTCCAACCGGGTCTTTCAGCTCGTTCGATCTGTTCGGCGGCGGGAGGTCCTCGCCCCATGCCGGTGAATCCTAGAATCGGCGCATTAAGGGGCTGTTAATGATCCGCGTTAATTGGACTTTTGCGGCAGCACCTTGCCCTCGATCTTGGGCAGTTCGACCACCGCGGCGGACTTTTCCGATCCGGCGCGGCGCGCCATTTCGACCGTCAGCCGCTCGGCCGATTCCGGCGCCATCAGGCCGAGGATATCGGACATCTTGCGCGGCGCGATCTGCGAGGCGATCTCGAACAGCACGGACATCTCGAGCCGGTCGAACACCTTGGCGGCGTCCTTAGGCTTCATGCCCTCATACATGGTGATGATGCCCTTGAAGCGGGCGGCGTCGATCTCGCTCTTGGCCCCGCTCGCCGTCGAGATCCGGCTTTCGACGGCCTTCATCTCCTCGACCTTGGATTCAATGCGCTTCTCGGCCGACTTCAGCAGGCTTTCGCGAATGTCGATCTCGCGCGCGCGGGCCTCCAGTTCCTGCCGCCGCGACTGCAGCCGTTCCAGGATCGCGCGCTCCGATGCCGAAACCGGCGCCGTCTGCTCGGGATAGACCACGACGCCGTCGGGCTTTGGCGGTTCGGTGGCCGGCGCCGCCGGCTTCGGCGCTTCTTCCTTCTTGGCCGGCACCGACCCTGTGATGTCGGCGGTATCGGCCTTGCCTGCCGCCGGAAAGTTCAGGGTCTCCTGCGCCCACGACTTCTTCGCGGTCTTCGGCTGGTGGTCGAACACGTAGCCGCCATCGATCACCAGGCCCGCGACTTTCAGCACGGCAAGGCCGAGGATCGCGATCAGGACGACCGGAATGACGCGAATGTCACGGAAGGATTTCATGCCGCCAGGCCGTCAGACCTTCTGCGCTCGGAGAACGCGTGTGCTGCCGCGGCAACCGCCTTGGCCGATGAGGCTCTTGGAGCCGCTACCGGCTCTGCCTCCGGGTCCGTCAGCGGGCGGGCCGCGATCGCGATCCTCGACAACCGCCGGATCACATTGTCGCCTTCCGCGAGCGACTTCTTCAGCTGCTGCGACATCTGTGCCGCCGAGGTCAGCTGGTTGCCCAGATTCTCGTTGACGTCGCGCACGGTGTGCTTGAGGCCGCCGATCGCGCGCTCGGCGATTTCGGTCGCCGTGATCAGCTCCCCGATCGTCGCCTTCAGCGAATGCTCATCCGCCTTCAGACGCTTCAGCCGCGTGTTCAGCAGCATGCAATAGCCGATCGTAAGCAGCAGCAGGACCGCCACCAGGCTCTCGATCACAATTCCGAATGAATGACTCATTGGGCCTCCATCAACTTGGTTTGCTCATCGGCCTTCTCGAACATCGCGAAGGTGGTGTTGGGCTTGCGCAACTGCTTGGTGACGCGGATGGCGACGCGGTCGCCGACCCGCCCCATCCGGCCTTCGGTCAACAGGACGTTGCCGCAGCGCACCGCGACCAGCGCGTCGGCGCGCATGTCCAGCGGCAGGGTGTCGCCGACCTTCAGCTTCATCAGCTGCTTGAGCGGGACTTCGGCCTCGTACAGCACGGCATCGACGGAGATTTCCGCCTGCCCCACTTCGGTGGCGAAATGGCCTTCCCAGATCGGGTCACGGCCGAACTTTTCGCCCATGAACATCTGCAGCAGCACGGGACGGATCGGCTCGATGGTCGCGTAAGGCAGCAGCAGTTCGATGTTGCCGCCGCGGTCCTCCATGTCGATGCGCAGGCGCACCAGGATGGCGGCGTTGGCGGGCCGGCTGATAGCGGCGAAGCGCGGATTGGTTTCCAGCCGGTCGATCGAGAAGGTCACCGGCGACAGCGGCCGGAACGCCTGCTCGGCGTCGGCCAGCACGACTTCGACCAGCCGCTTGACCAGGTTGGTCTCGATCGAGGTGTAGGGCCGGCCTTCGATGCGCAGCGAGGTCTGGCCGCGGCGGCCGCCCAGGAGCACGTCGACCATCGAATAGATCAGGCTGGAATCCACCGTGGCGAGGCCGAAATTCTCCCACTCCTCGGCCTTGAACACGCTGAGCACGGCGGGCAGCGGAATCGAATTCATGTAGTCGCCGAACCGCACCGAGGTGATGCGGTCGAGCGAGACCTCGACGTTGTCGGAGGTGAAATTGCGCAGGCTCGTCGTCATCAGCCGCACCAGGCGGTCGAACACGATTTCGAGCATCGGCAGACGCTCGTAGGACACCATCGCGGAATCGATGATGGCGCGAATGCCGGAATTGTCGTCGAGATTGACTTCACCGACGGTGAAACCGAGCAGATTGTCGATTTCCTCCTGCGACAGGACCCGCTCGCCGCCGTTCTTGCCGCCGCCGAAGTCGCGGCTGCCGTCCTCGACCATGGCGGCCCATTGCAGCGCCATGGTGCCGGAGATTTCGTTGGCGGCAGCCGCCGCCGCCGCTTCCGCCGGATCCTCGGAATCCAGCGACGCTTCCCATTGGGCTGCGATGGCGTCCTGGTCGTCTAAGGGATTGCCGGCCATGATCCTAGATCCGTCTCGTCACTGAACGACGATTTCCTTGAACAGCACGGCATTGACCGCGTTCGGCGCGATCGCCACGTTGACCCGCCGGGTCAGCTCTTCCTTGAGGCGAAACAGGCCGGCGGAGCCGTTGAGATCGATCGGCCGCAATTCGCGCAGATAGGTCTGGAACAGATCGGTGACGCGCGGCAGCGTCGGCTTGATCGCCTCGAGCTGCTTGTCTTCCTTGAGTTCGAGCACGACCTTGACCTTGAGATACTGCACGCGCTCGCCGGGCGATCCGACCATATTGACCAGCATCTCCGGCACATCCATGAAGACAGGCGCTTTCACGACCGGGGCCGCAGCGTGCTTGTCCTCGGGGTGGCTGCGGAAGAACAGGAACCAGGTCGCCGCGCCGCCGCCAAGGATGACGAACACGCTCGCGATCGCGATCATCAGCTTCAGTTTGCCCTTCGGCGCCGCAGTCGGTTCGGCGCCATCAACCGCGCCATCGGCCTGTTCAGTGTCTGCCATTGCCCGCCCGCCACGTTAAGGAGATCAACCCGTTGCCGCGAGGCAGGCTTTGACGCGATACAAATGCCCCCGGCGCACACGCGCTCTCTTGATGGTGACGCTAAGGTAATAATGGTTAACGGAACCTTTCCGCGGGCCCCCGACTAGGAAAAAACTGCCGGGCCAACATGGTCAACAAACCTTTATTGCCGCCTTGGCCGACCCCCGCCAAACACCTAACCCGTTCAAATAATGATGTTTTCTCAACTGGCACGGCTTTCGCTAAGTGGATGGCGAACCGAGGCTTGGGAGAGCCGGTGGTTCGCACGATCCGCCACCGGGCTTGGGAGAGCAGCGCGCGGATCCATTGAGGGGAGACATGCGATGGGGAACCACCTTCTCGTCGGACTTTCGCGGCAGGTGACGCTGGAACGGCAGATGGATGTCATCGCCAACAACGTCGCGAACATCAACACCAACGGATTCAAGGCGGACCGCTCGCTGTTCGAGGAATTCCTCACCTCGCGCGCGCATGAAGACAATTTCGTCGGCCGTGACCGCCGCATCAGCTTCGTGCAGGACCGCGGCACCTTCAAGGATTTCGCGCAGGGCTCGTCCGAGCACACCAAGAACCCGCTCGACGTCGCGATCGACGGCGCCGGCTTCCTCGTGGTGCAGACCCCGGCCGGCGAGCGCTATACCCGCGACGGCGGGCTGAAAATCAACAACCAGGGCCAGCTCGTCAATTCCTCTGGCTTTCCGGTGCTTGGCGGCTCCGGCCCGATCGTGCTGCAGCCGACCGACAAGGAAGTCACCATCGCCGCCGACGGCAACGTCACCGTGCTCGAAGGCACCAACCGGGTCGACTCGGTGCGCGGCAAGCTGCGGCTGGTTCGTTTCGCCGACCCGCAGAAGCTGGTGAAGGAAGGCTCCAACCTCTACTCGGCCGGCGCCGGTATCGGGCCCCAGCCCGACACTACCTCGCGGGTGAGCCAGGGCTTCATCGAAAAATCGAACGTCAATTCCGTGATGGAGATGAGCCGCATGATCGAGGTGACGCGTGCCTACACGTCGATCTCGTCGATGCTGCAGCAGCAGGGCGACCTGCGCAAATCTTCCATCGAGAAACTCGCCGACGTTCCGGCCTAAGAGAGGATTGATTCCATGCGCGCTATGTACACCGCAGCGACCGGAATGATGGCACAGGAACTCAACGTTCAGGTGATTTCCAACAACATCGCCAACATGCGCACCACCGGCTACAAGAAGCAGCGCGCCGCGTTCCAGGACCTGATCTATGCCCACGTCCGCCGGGTCGGCGCCCAGGCTTCCGACCAGGGCACCATCCTGCCCGTCGGCGTCGACATCGGCGGCGGCGTCAAGACCGTCGGCACACCGCGGCTGATGGGCCAGGGCACGCTGGCGCCTACCGGCAACGAACTCGATGTCGCGGTCCGCGGCGAAGGCTTCTTCAAGATCCAGGTTCCCGACGGCACCTTCGCCTACACCCGCGACGGCTCGTTCCAGATGGACGCGCAGGGCCGCATCGTCACCTCGCAAGGCAATCCGGTGCAGCCGACCATCACCGTCCCGCAGAATTCGTCCGGCCTCACCATCAACATGCAGGGCCAGGTCTCGGTGGTGCTGCCGGGATCGACCACGCCGACCACGGTCGGCCAGATCGGCCTCACCCGCTTCATCAACAAGGCCGGCCTGCAGCCGATCGGCGACAACCTGTTCACCGACACCCCCGCCTCGGGCACGCCGCAGGACGGCGTCGCCAACACCGACGGCTTCGGCGACCTGCAGCAGTCCAGCCTCGAACAGGCCAACGTCGAGGTCGTCACGGAAATTTCCGACCTGATCTCGGCGCAGCGCGCCTACGAGATGAACGCCAAGGTGGTCAGCGCCGCCGACCAGATGATGCAATCCACCGCCAACATGTTCCGCTGAGGGAGATGATGATGATCACCCGTTCACTCACCCTCGCCTTCGCGCTGCTCGCGGTCACCTCCGCGACCGCTTCGGCGCAGGCCCGCTACGACATGATCGCAGCACCGGTGCTGCGCGCCCAGGTCGTGGTAACAGGCGATCTGGTGCGGATCGGCGACGTCATCGACAATGCCGGCCCGGCGGCGCAGATCGCGATCTATCGCGCGCCCGATCTCGGCACCACAGGCGCGGTGCCGGTGGACCGGGTGCTGACCGCCTTGCGCGCGCATCAGGTGATTGGCGTCGACACCCGCAATCTCCAGGAGATTTCGATTTCGCGGCTGGCCCGCACGCTCGAAAGCAAGGACATCGAGGTGGCGATCGGCCGCGCGCTGCAGCACAAGAACGGCCTCGGCGACGCCACCAACCTCACGCTGACCTTCGACCGCGACGTGCAGGATATGCGGCTGGAAGCCTCCAACACCGGCGCCATGCAGGCGGTCTCGACAAGGTACGACAGCCGCAGCAACCGCTACGACGTCACCTTCGAAATATCCAATGAAGCCTCGTCCGCCTCCACCAAACTGCGTTTCACCGGCACCGCGATCGAGACCGTGGAAGCCGCCATCCTGGCACGCGGGGTCGAGCGCAACGAAGTGATCAAATCTTCCGACGTGGTGGTCGAGCGCCGCCCCAAGGCCGAGGTCGGCAACGACCTTGCCGTCCGCGACCGCGCCGTCGGCATGCAGGCCCGCAGGCAGCTGCGCGTCGGCCAGGCGCTGAAGACCGCCGATCTCGCCAAGCCCGATCTGGTGCAGAAGGACCAGGGCGTCACCCTGGTCTACCAGGCGGCGGGACTGCATCTCACCATTCGCGGCAAGGCGCTGGAGGGCGGCACCGAAGGCGACGTCGTCAACGTCATGAACCTGCAGTCCAAGCGCACCGTCTCCGGCGTCGTCATCGGCCGCGGCCAGGTTTCGATCACGGGTCCGGCGCCCCGCCTGCCCGACATGTCCGACGCGACATCCTCTATTCAGTCGAGCCAGGCGGCAGCGCTGGTTGCGATCGCCGCCAACGCCGCCTCAACCCCGTCTCCAAAAGCCGAGTAATGGTAATGTACGCTTCCCGTATCCACCGCCTGATCCTGACCGGCGCGTTGCTGATGACCGCAGCCCTTGCCAGCGGCTGTTCCTCGATCGATCGGCTGTCGCAGATCGGCGAAAAGCCGAAACTGTCGGAGATCGAGAATCCGACGGCGCAGCCCGGCTACAAGCCGGTGCAGATGCCGATGCCGAAGCCGGAGACCGCCTCCTACAACGCCAATTCACTGTGGCGCAACGGCTCCCGGGCCTTCTTCAAGGATCAGCGCGCGGCGCGGATCGGCGACATCCTCACCATCACCGTGAATTTCACCGACAAGGCCAACATGGCCAATGCGAGCCAGCGCAGCCGCAATTCCAAGGAGGATTCCGGCATCACCGATTTCGCCGGCTCCAAGCTGTTGACCGGAGATGCCGCCAAGGTGCTGCCCGGCAAGCTGCTGGTCACCGAATCCGCCGGCAATTATGACGGCAAGGGCTCCGTGGTGCGGCAGGAGAACCTGCAGACCACCGTCGCCGCCGTGGTCACGCAATTGCTGCCGAACGGCAACCTCGTGGTCGAGGGCAAGCAGGAGATCCGGGTCAATTTCGAAATCCGCGAACTGATCGTCGCCGGCATCGTCCGCCCGGAGGACATCCAGAGCGACAACACCATCGATTCCAGCAAGATCGCGCAGGCCCGCATCGCCTATGGCGGCCGCGGCCAGATCACCGACGTCCAGCAGCCGCGCTACGGCCAGCAGGTCACGGATATCCTGCTGCCGTTCTGATCTCGCTTTCAAGAGCTCCCACACCTCATTGCGAACCTAGTCGCGATGATGTGTTCCAACGCGGCCCCTGCCAGCTCCCCTGGCAGGGGCCGCGGTTGTTTGGGGGCGTCACTGCCTGCGACCAACGCAAAGCGTTTGCGCAAGGAAACGCAAGCGAAGAAGCGATCCGGCTCCGCATGCGCGTCCGTCGGCATACCAAGGCCCTTCAGGCCGCAATGGCTCGCGACGAAGCCCGGCGCGGCTTGTGGCGCACAACGACGTCGACCTTGTAGTCCATT
The DNA here is from genome assembly GCF_030693485.1 of Bradyrhizobium sp. GTDB lineage: Bacteria > Pseudomonadota > Alphaproteobacteria > Rhizobiales > Xanthobacteraceae > Bradyrhizobium. The sequence goes on from NZ_JAUYAN010000141.1 coordinate 22,698, forward strand.
CGATCCAGACATCGAACCAGCCGATCGATCGAGAATTTTCCAACGCGGCCGGTGACCAGAGCCGAAACGTCCGGCTGCTTGAGGCCGAGCAGGGCAGCAGCCCTGGTCTGGGTAAGTTTCCGGCGTTTGATGATTCCACGGATTTCGCGAACGAGCTTGGCCTTGAGAAGCTCTTCTTCCGGATTGTCGAAGCCAAGGTTGGCAAAGACATTGCCGCTGCTCGCGGTCACTTTTCTGGAGTTGCTCATTGCTTCTCTCCCTTGCCGTAGTTCTCGCGATAATGAGCCTCGGCAGCCTTCAGGCGCGTCTTGATAATTTCGATCTCATGCTTCGGAGTCGCGAAGCGACAAGCACCATAAACTACCTCGCGATCGATACCGCATTGTAGATCTGCGTTCCCGTGGTCTCCACAATCCGTCCCTTCAGCGACCTGACGAACTCGCGCGAACCCTCGACCGCGAAGTGGGCACGCAAGGCGGGTTCATCGGCCCATTGCTCGAAGAAAAACAGGCGAAGCGGGTTCTGGCAGTCGACATGCACCGCATGCGAGATGCAGCCCGGCTCCGTCCGGGAGCGCTCGACGTGTTCGAGACTGAGGCGGCGGACGTCATCGAACGTGTCCTCCCGCGCCAGAATGCTGCCGGTAACCAGAATCATTTCGATGCTCCAATGGTGCGCGCGCGTTACGTCGCGCGCGGTAATTTGCCGGGACCCGTCGCCAAGGCAAGCGTGCTGGACGAGCGTGCTGGACGAATTGACCGACCTGCTGGTGGCATGGTATATATCATTGGTATCTACCAAAAAGGAGGCGGATCATGAGTGCAACCGCCAAGCTTTTCATGCACGGACGCAGCCAAGCCGTCCGTTTGCCCAAGGAGTTTCGCTTCGAGGGCACCGAGGTGCGGGTCAGCAAGGTCGGAGACAAGGTCATTCTGGAGCCGCTGAAAAAGCAGCAGATCGACCTGGAGAAATTCTGGGCCGAACTCGACGCGCTTGGAGCAAAGGACTTTCTGCCGGAGGGCATCCCGGACGAACCGCCGGCCGAACCGGATCCACGCGTCTTCTTCGACGAATGATCTGCCTCGACACCAACATCGTCATCGGGATTGTGAACGGGCGCAACTCAACGTTTCGTCACCGGCTCGGAGAGCAGTTGCGATCGGGCACTCCTATCGCGCTGCCGGTCGTCGCGTTATTTGAAATGCGCTATGGCTTCGCCAAAAGCGAAAGGCCCGATCATAACGAACGCCTGCTCGCGCAATTTCTCGGCCTGGGTGTCGATGTCCTGCCGTTCGAAACCGAAGATGCAATACATGCTGGCGATATCCGCGCGGGACTCGAAGCAGCCGGCACCCCCATCGGCGATTATGACTATCTAATTGCCGCGCAGGCCCGACGTCGTGGCGCTGCGCTGGTGACGCTTAACCGGCGTGAATTCGAGCGCGTGCCGGGGTTGATGCTGGTGAACTGGACAGCGTGATGCCCGCATGGGGCCGCAACGCGTTCTCGGACTCGCCTCAATACGACCTGCGCCCAGCCGCGACAAGCTTCGCCTTGCGCGGACCGGCGACTTCGATCTCCCGCAACACCTTGCGCAGGCCGCGCGCGGAGGCCAGCGCGCGCTTGATGTTGTTGCGCGCCCGGTCCCTGAACACATTCCTGCACCGGCTGCAGCAGACCTGAACTGAATCGTCCGTTGCCTCAAATCATCCGAGAAAATCGATATCGCCAAATGCGGTCGCACGTGCGACTGCCGCGCCCCAGTCAACAACAACAAGCCTTTGAAATGATCAGAACAAGACGCGCCGAAGGCCGTCGCGACGGGTTCCCGGTTAAGAAACCCTTTCGGGCGGCGCTGCCGCGCTACCGGCGCCGGGCCACGGCAACTCCCAGCAGGAACGCCACCAGCAACGCGCCGAGCGGCGCTTCGCGGGCGACATTGGCGAGGATGCTGAGCGGCATGCCGGGTTTGCGGCCGGACTCGATGGCTTCGGAAACCCGGTTGGCCGCCCCCTTCACCGCGTCGGAAACTTCCGAGATCGCGGATTTCGTTTCCGGCACCGGGTCGAGGCCTTCATAGACGTAGGGCGGCTGCGAGGTCTGGTCGTTCATGGCTTCAATCTCCGTCGTGTCCGCAGGCAATGGATCAGACGGAAATTGGTTCCGCGACGGCAGGTACCGCAACCCGTTCAGCTCGGCTTGATCCCGGCCGCCTGCATGATCGGGAGCAGCCGCGCTTCCTCGGCTGCGCGAAACGCCTTCATCTCGGCCGGCGTGGTCGGCATCGGCGACGCCCCGAGGTCGGCATAGCGCGCCTTCAACCCGGGATCGGCCAGCGCCTTGTTGGTCAGCGCGTTGATCTGCGCCACCAGCTCGGGCTTCATGTCGGGAGGTCCGACCATCGCGGTCCATGAGGTCATCTCATATCCCGGCAGCACCTCGGCCATGGCCGGCACATCCGGCAGGTCGGATATGCGCGCCCGCGAGGTGACCGCGACCGGCCGGATCTGGCCGCCGCGCACGCTCGGCAGCGAGCCCGGCAGGTTGTCGAACAGCAGATCGACCCGGCCGCCCAGCAGGTCGGTCAACGCCGGGCCGGCGCCCTTGTAGGGAATGTGGTTGACCTGCACGCCGGCCATGCTGTTCATCATCTCGCCGGAGAGATGCAGCGTGGTGCCGAATCCCGCCGAGGCGTAGGTGTATTTGCCGGGCTCCTTCTTGATGGCGGCCAGCAGATCCTTCAGATCGGTGAAGGCGAGATCCTTCCTGGCGCAGAGGATATTGGGCAGCTGCCACATCCCGCCGATGAAGCTGAAGCCTTCGCGCGGGTCATAGGGCAGCTTGGCGTAGGTCCCGATCGCCAGCACATTGGTGGCAATGCCGCCAAGGCCGAGCGTGTAGCCATCCGGCGCCGATTTCGCCACCGCATCGCCGCCCAGCACGCCGCCCGCCCCTGCCCGGTTTTCGACCACGAAGGACTGTCCGGACAATTCGCTCATCTTCTGGCAGAGAATGCGCGACAGCGTGTCGGTAGCGCCGCCGGCCGGAAAACCATTGACGTAGCGCACCGTCCTCGCCGGCCAGGCCTCCTGCGCGAAGGCCATGCCGGGCAACAGCGGCGTGGCGATCGATCCGCCGAGCAGGCTCAGCATTTGGCGGCGGTTCACAGACGTGAGCGACGGCATCACCTTCTCCCTTGATCAGCGCTCTTGCTTGATTGGCCACAATCACCATTGTTGCGACAGCCACAGCGTAGTTCGCCATTGACGGACAGGGAAGAGCCGAGTTGGGCAAAAAACAAAAGACCCGCCGGCGAGACCGGCGGGCCCTTTCGTTCGGTTGGTTCAATCGGTTCAACGCATTCCGCCGCCATAGAGCTGACGCTCCTTGCGGACCTCATCGGCACCGTAGGGCTTGCTGGCCGGATCGAACGATTTCCAGCCGGACTTCTGCCAGGCTGCGCTCCTGTCCCGAAGGTTGACGGCGGACTGGTTCAGCACCGCGTCGAACCGGGCGCGGTCCGTCTCCGCAACGCGCGCCGTGACCAGCGTGCCGCCACGACGCACGCCTTCGGCGTACAAGGGAGCATCCTCTTTCGACACACCCGCCTCGGTCAACGCGCCGACAACGCCGCCTGTTGCGGCGCCGGCAGCAGCGCCGAGCGCGGTCGAAGCCAGCCATCCGGCAGCTACGACCGGACCAAGCCCCGGAATTGCCAGCAAGCCGAGGCCGGCGAGCAGTCCGGCGGCGCCGCCGATGCCGGCACCGATGCCGGCGCCCGTTCCGGCGCCTTCGGCGCGATCGTCGACACCGTCGCGGTCGCGGTCGCGGTCGATCTTCTTGTCGCTGCTCCACCAGCTATCGGCATTGTTCGCGACGATGCTGATGTCGGAGTGCGGAACGCCTGCGGCTTCCAGGCCGCGGACGGCTTTCTCGGCGTCGGAATAGGTATCGTAGAGTCGAGAGATGGTAACGGTCATTGCAA
>NZ_JAUYAN010000144.1 GCF_030693485.1 Bradyrhizobium sp.
CCGCCGAGCACAAGGCTATCCTGCAATATTCGGCGGAGGCCGTATCATCGGCCAACGAATGGAAGGCGATGGACTATTACTCGAAGGACCTGCAGGAACTGATCACCAAGGACAAGGTCAACGTCATCCGGACTCCGAAGGGAGTATTCGATGCCCAGATCAAGGCCTGGGACGGCCTGATCGCCCAGCTCGGGGCGGATCCCTTCATGAAGAAGGTGATGGATTCGCAAAAGGCATGGGTGCGCCGCGTGGTCTATTACAACATGAACAATTCGACGGACTACCGCGGCGCCTTCGAACATCACTTCCCGGGCGTGCTCAAGATCTGAGGCTTCCCGGCGCATCGCTGACGCTATATGAACGAAGGCCGGCGCAGCCGAAGCGCCGGCCGGCCATGAATGGGGTGGGGGACTTCAGGATGTACGACTCGCCGCGAGTTCAGCTCGCATGACGAAATTTCTCTTCTTCATCGATGAACTCAGCACCTGGGTCGGCAAGTCCTTCGCCTGGCTGATTCTCGTCCTCACGCTCGGTGTCACCTACGAAGTGTTCGTGCGCTACGTGCTGCGTGCGCCGACCACCTGGGCTTTCGACATCAGCTACATCAGCTATGGCGCGATGTTCCTGATGGCCGGCGCCTATACGCTCTCGCGCAACGGCCATGTGCGCGCCGACGTGGTCTACCGCCTCTGGTCGCCGCGTACCCAGGCGAAGATGGACCTCGTGCTCTATATGCTGTTCTTCCTGCCCGCGATCGCGGCGCTGATGTATTCGGGCTTCAACTACGCCCAGATGTCGGTGCGCTTCCGCGAGGTCAGCATCTTCAGCCCTGCCGGCGTGCCGGTGTTCCCGCTCAAGGCGCTGATCCCGATCACCGGTTTCCTGCTGTTCCTGCAGGGGATCGCCGAAATCATCCGCTGCGTTCTCTGCATACGCACCGGCCAGTGGCCGCAACGCCTGCACGACGTGGAGGAGACCGAGAGCGTCGTCATCCGCGAGCATCAGGCGGCTGAGCAGGAAAAAGGGAAAGGAGCAGGAGCATGACCGATCCCCAACTCGGCATGCTGATGCTGGTCCTGTTCATCTTCATCATCATGCTCGGCTTCCCGATCGCCTTCACACTGATCGCGATGGGCGTCTCGTTCGGCTACTACGCCTACTACACCGCGGGTCAGGACTTCTTCCAGAATCGCGTCTTCACGCTGCTGGTGCAGAAGACATTCGAGGTCACGACCAGCGACGTGCTGGTGGCGGTCCCGCTATTTTTGTTCATGGGCTATCTGATCGAGCGCGCCAACATCCTCGACCGGCTGTTCTACGCGCTGCAGCTGTCGATGAAGAACGTGCCGGGCGCGCTCGCGGTGGCCACGCTTTTGACCTGCGCGATGTTCGCGACCGCCACCGGCATCGTCGGCGCCGTCGTCACGCTGATGGGCCTGCTGGCCCTGCCGGCCATGTTGCGGGCCGGTTACGACACCAAACTGTCGGCGGGCGTGGTCTGCGCCGGCGGCTGCCTCGGCATCCTGATTCCGCCGAGCATCCTGCTGATCGTCTACGCGGCGACCGCCGGCGTTTCCGCGGTCAAGCTTTACGCGGCGGCGTTCTTTCCGGGGTTCCTGCTGGCAGGGCTCTACGTCGTCTACGTGATCGTGCGCGCGATGATCAATCCCGCGCTGGCGCCGAAGCTGCCGCCCGAGCAGACCAACGTGCCGATCAAGACGGTGATCTGGGCGCTCGCCACCTCGTTCCTGCCGCTGGCGCTGCTGATCATTTCCGTGCTCGGCGCCATCCTGCTGGGTCTCGCGACCCCGTCCGAGGCGGCCGCGGTCGGCGCCGTCATGGCGATCGTCCTGGCGGCCTGCTATGGCTCGCTCAACTACGAGATGATGCGCGAATCGGTGTACCTGACCGTGCGCGCCACCGCGATGGTCTGCTATCTGTTCATCGGGTCGTGGACGTTTTCCGCAGTGTTTGCCGTGCTCGGCGGACAGACGGTGGTCGAGCAGTTCTTCGCCTCGATGAACCTGTCGACGGTCGGGTTCCTGCTGCTGACCCAGGTGATCATCTTCCTGCTCGGCTGGCCGCTGGAATGGACCGAGATCATCATCATCTTCGTGCCGATCTTCCTGCCGCTGCTTCCCGCCTACGGCGTCGATCCGATCTTCTTCGGCATCCTGGTTGCACTGAACACGCAGACCGCGTTCAACACGCCGCCGGTGGCGATGGCCGCCTTCTATCTCAAGGGCGTGGCGCCGCCGGAGGTGAAGCTCACCGACATCTTCTCCGGCGCGCTTCCCTTTGTCGGCCTGGTGTTCCTCACCATGGCGCTGGTCTACGTCTTCCCGGGACTTGCGTTGTGGTTGCCCGACTATCTCTATGGAAACCGCTGAAAGGGCGCGCATGAGTCTCAATGCGCTCGGCCTCGCGGAGGCTGCGGCCGGCATCCGCGACGGCCGGCTCAGTTCGGCGGAGCTGGTCGGCGACTGCCTCAAGCGCATCGACGAGGCCGATCGCGATGTCGAGGCGTGGGCGTTCCTCGACCGCGACCACGCGATGTGGCAGGCCGAGACCGCCGACGATCACCGCAAGCAGGGCAAGCCCACCGGGCCGCTGCATGGCGTGCCCGTGGGCATCAAGGACATCTTCGACACCTCGGATATGCCGACCGAATTCGGCTCGAAGCTGTGGGCCGGGCGCACGCCGCGCCGCGACGCGGCGGCGGTGGCGCGGCTGCGGGCGGCGGGAGCCGTGATCCTCGGCAAGACGGTGACGACCGAATACGCCTACTTCAATCCGGGCAAGACCCGGAATCCGCACCACCGGGATCACACGCCGGGGGGATCGTCCTCCGGCTCCGCCGCCGCGGTGGCGGCGCTGATGGTGCCGGGCGCCATCGGCTCGCAGACCAACGGCTCGGTGATCCGCCCCGCCGCCTTCTGCGGCGTGGTCGGCTTCAAGCCGACTCACGGTCTAATCCCACGCAGCGGCGCGCTGCTGCTGTCGCGGGCGCTCGATCATGTCGGCGTGTTCGCGCGCTCGGTCGGCGATGCGGCGCTGCTCGCGCAGATTCTCGCGGGCTTCGACGAGGAGGATCCGGATACGCGTCCCCTCGCCTGCCCGCCCTTCGTCGACATGGCGGCGAGCGAACCGCCCCTGCCGCCGCGCTTCGCCTTCGTCCGCACGCCCGCCTGGACGCATACCGAAAAGATAACCACCGAGGCGTTTGCCGAACTGGTGCAATCGCTCGGCGACCGCGTTTCCGAGGTCGAGATCGGCGCGAGTTTCGACCGCGCCGTCGACATGCACCGCACCGTCATGGAAGTGGAGATGGCGCACAACCTGCATCGCGATTTCGAGCGGGGCGGCGAGTCCCTGAGCAAGGTGCTGCGCGGCCTGATCGAGCGCGGGCAGAAGGTTACGGCCGTCGACTATATGCGCGCGCTGGCCGGCAACACGCCGCTCAACGCCGCGCTTGACGGCGTGTTCGACGAGTACGACGCGATCCTGACACCGGCGGCGCCGGGTCCGGCGCCGCGCGGCCTCGACAGCACCGGAAACCCGGCATTCTGCTCGCTGTGGACCTATCTCGGCACGCCGGCGGTATCGCTGCCGCTGCTGCAATCGGAAACCGGCCTGCCGATCGGCGTCCAGCTGGTCGGGCGCCGCGGCAACGATGCACGGCTGTTGCGGACCGCCAACTGGCTGGTCCAGACTATCGGAAAGCGCGGCCGCCGCGGCGCCGCGCCGGCCAAGACCGGTGCGCCTCGCGCCAAAACTGGGAGCAGCAGATGACGAATCTCATCACCGGACTGATCGGAATTGCCGGCGTCTGCGTGTTTCTCGGCATCCTGCTCTGGTGGATCAAGGCGGTGCCGCTGATCATCATCGCCGTGCTGGTGATGGCGCTGCTGATCTGGGATTTCCTCAAATCGCTGCGTGCCGACGATACCCGGGCGAGATGAGGCGGGCATGACCTTTTTCTTCAAGCGGTGACGCATCGCAGCTGCGGCGCTTGTTCCTGCGCCGTCGCCAGCCAGGAGCACAGCGCGGCGGGCACGGCGCCGACCAGTCCGAACAGCCAGAAAACCGGTCCCTGGGTGAATTCCATCCCGCCCGCGATCACCAGCGGCAGGTAGCTGATGGCGTAGGCGAACATCGCGGTGAGCCCGGCCCGCCAGGACACATCGGCTTCCTCCATGACGTAGTCATACGTCGCGGCCAGCAGGGCCGGGATCACGCCGATCAGGTAGGCCGTCGGCAGCGATGCGACCTGGCGAAGGTTGAAGGTAAAGGGGGTTCCGGCGGCCCAGTTTGCGGCCTGCAGCAGGATCCAGAACGCGATGGCGAAGCTCAGCGGCGGCGCGACAAGCGTGAATACCAGAACGCGTTTCATGACCGTGGTGCCCCGTTGCTGCCGTCTGCGTTTCGGTTCGCAAACCTCATGCATCGTTGGTACCGCGGTCACGCTTTCCGCAATGTGACGGGCCTCACATAACAACGGCACGGGACCGAGTGCCGCCCAATCGGATCGAACCGGGATGAGTTTGGAAGCGACGCGAGTGGGATAGTATCTCATTAAGATACGAAAGCCTTGCAATACGTATCCCAACGTGATACGTATTGCCCGTGATCAGGAGCTTCAAGGGGAAGTTTGCCGAGCCGATCCTTCAGGGCCGCAGGATCCCAAAGGGTTTTCCGGCAGACCTCGCCAGGGCAGCTCGCCGAAAACTGATCATGGTGGACGCCGCCGCCTTTCTCGAAGCCTTGAACTCGCCCCGGGAAACCGCCTGGAAGCTCTCAAGGGTAATTTGGCGGCTAAGCATTCGATCCGGATCAACGATCAATGGCGGGTCGTGTTCAGGTGGACCGATGCGGGTGCCGAAGACGTGGAGATAATCGACTACCACTAGCGAGAACCGGCCGATTGTGGCCACCGATGAGGCGTTTGCACATGGCAAAGAAACTTGCGCCGGTTCATCCCGGCGAAATCCTGCGGGAAGAATTTCTCGTTCCGCTCAAGCTGACGCCTTACGCGGTCGCGGCTGCGCTGCACGTGCCGCGCACCCGGATCGAACGCATCGCGCGCGAAGAAAAGCCCGTCACCGCCGACACCGCGCTGCGGCTGGGCAAATTCTTCAAGACCGGCGCGGCGTTCTGGATGAACATTCAGGCGCGCTTCGATCTCGAAACGGCAGAAGACGTGCTCGCGCCGCAGATCGAGAAGATCGCGTCTTACGAGGCGGCCTGACAGCGCGTAGTCCGTAGGATGGGTTGAGCGACCACGTCGCAGAAGCTCAATGCATCGAAGGTGGAGCGAAACCCATCGAGGCAATCGCAACATGCATGTAACCCCGGGGTACCACGGGGGCCGGAATTAACCGCTTTTTAAAGCTAATCGTGCCGATCATGGCCTCTCGCGAACAACCGGCAAGAGGCTCCTCTTATGCTCAAGGACGGCACGTATGCGGCGTGGTTCAACACCCCGCTCGGTCAGGGCACCGGCATCGTCCATATCGCACACGGGAAGCTCTGGGGTCGTGACGGCATCATGACCTACGACGGCACGTGCGAGGTGCACGAAAATAGATTCACCGCGACCCTCACGACGAAACGGCACAGCGAGGGGTTGCCGACCGTATTCGGCGACGATCAGGAACTCGCGGTCAGGCTTGAAGGAACCTGCGCCGGCAAATTGATCACCTATGTCGGAAAGGCAGAACAGTTTCCGGGCGTGACCCTCGAGGGAGTGCTGCTGTTCAGCGAACCACCACAGCCGCGCGCGACAGAGGCCAGCGAGCCGATGGCGAGATTCAGCCCTGCCGGACTCCCGAAACTGCCGAAGCGCCCGCGCTGATCAGGCGGCGGCCATTCAGGATAAACGGCAAACTCGTATCATTGAAAATATTGCAAAATTTAAATTGCCGACCAGCCCGGCTTGGCCAGTCGCTTTACTCGTATAGGTTACATGTAACCAGCGGGGAGAATTGTCGTGGTGTCCGCGCCGAAGCCCTCTCGTGTAAAAGTTCGCGAGCATCGCGAACGGCTGCGTCGGCAAGGACTGCGTCCCATCCAGATCTGGGTCCCGGATGTGCGTGCGCCTGCGTTTCGCTCGGAGGCGCAGGTGACCACCGTCCCGAAATCCACGCCTTCGCGATAGTCGAGCAAGGTCTGCACCGGAACTCTCGTGCCGCGCGACACGGCGGCGCCGCCCATGATTTCGCGGCTGGATGAGATGATCGGCTGTTTCATGACGAGAGATTACACCCCGACTGAGGCGACGCGCACCGAAGGCACGTCGGGTAGCCGAGGGAGAAAACGACCAGTTTAAAAGATGGTGCCCGGGGGCGGGATCGAACCACCGACACTGCGATTTTCAGTCGCATGCTCTACCAACTGAGCTACCCGGGCACTGCCCGGCAATGGCCCGGGAGCGCCGGTTTATAGTCAGGCCGGGGGGGCATGTCCACCCGGCTTCGCCGTTGGCTACGCCGGGCGCGGCCCGCCTCGCATCTTCGGCCAAATTACTGGGAAATCGAGCTTATCTGCGTCGGATCGGGGCGCGAGAAGCACCCGTGCCAACGTCCCCCGTCCTACTGTACATGGGGTTGTTTTCGATATTTTGCTAATCGGCGTCCTCGTCGGCTTCGGGGCGGCCCGGAACCACGTAGGAGCCGGACAGCCAGCGGTTCAGGTCGACGTCGCGGCAGCGCTCGGAGCAGAACGGTTTGGAGGCCTCATTCGCCGGCTTGCCGCAGATCGGGCACTTCTTCGCCGCGCCCTTGCCGGGGGCCGCCCCTTTGGGCGGCTCAGCTGGCATTGAGCCAGCCGAAGCGGATCGGAAAACCCTCGCCGCCGAGCAGCGTGACCGACTCGTAGAGCGGCAGGCCGACGATGTTGGTGTAGGAGCCGACCATCTTGACCACGAACGACCCTGCGATGCCCTGCACGGCGTAGCCGCCGGCCTTGCCGCGCCATTCGCCGGAACCGATATAGGCCTGGATATCGTCCTCGCTCAGACGCTTGAAGCGCACCCTCGTCTCGATCAGGCGCTGGCGGAAGGCCTGCTTCGGCGTCACCAGGCAGATCGCGGTGTAGACCCGGTGGTTGCGCCCCGACAGCAGCCGCAGGCATTGCGAGGCCTCGTCGACCAGATTGGCCTTGGGCAGGATGCGACGGCCGACCGCGACCACGGTGTCGGCGGCCAGAATGAAGGCGCCGCGCAGTTCGTCGTCGAGTTGCACCGATTTCAGCGCGGCGTCGGCCTTGGCGCGGGCGAGGCGATTGGCGCAGGCGCGCGGCAGCTCGCCCCGCTTCGGGGTCTCGTCGACATCGGCCGGACGCAGCGCATCGGGCTCGATGCCGGCCTGGTTGAGCAGGCTGAGCCGTCGCGGCGAACCGGAGGCGAGAACGAATTTGGGACGGCCTAGCATGCGGGGATTCGTCGGCGGGAGGGCGGGGCGAAATTTGCGCGGAACCTATCGGAACGGGCTGGGGGAGACAACCACGGAACTATCATCCGTCGTCCCGGCCACCGCGCCGGGACCCATAGCCACCGGCCGTTGTATCGAAACGCGATCCTGCAACAGCCACTTCCTTCAATCGCGCCGCCGCGGCTTATGGGTCCCGGCGCGGTGGCCAGGACGACAGCTGGGGTGTTTCACCCACTAGCGGCCCCCACCTTGGAAAACCGCTTGCGGATGCGCATCAACAGGGTGTCGCAGACCTCGCGATAGGCCTGCAGCTTCTGCTCGCGGTTGCCTTCGGCGCCGGTGGGATCGTGGGTCGGCCAGTATTCGACATCGGCCGCCACTGTGCGGGTCAATTCCAGCGCCTTGTGGTGCGCCTCCGGCGACAGCGTGATGATGAGGTCGAAATTCAGCCCTTCCCAGTCGTCGAGTTCCTCGAAGGTGGTCGGCTTGTGCTCCGAGATGTCCTGGCCCAGCTCCGCCATCACGGCGACCGCGAACGGATCGAGCTCGCCTTTGCGGACGCCGGCGGATTTGACGTAGAGCGCGTGCGGAAACATCTGCTGCAGCAGGCTTGCGGCCATCGGTGAGCGCACGCTGTTGAGGCCGCATGCGAACAGCACGGCCTGCGGGGTGCGCGCGCGCGGCGGCGTCTCCATCGGAGACTAACCCTTCCAGTGCAGAACGGTGATCAGCGTAAACAGCCGGCGGGCGGTTTCGAAATCGAGCCGCACC
>NZ_JAUYAN010000153.1 GCF_030693485.1 Bradyrhizobium sp.
TGCCTGCACGGGGTTTCGCCGAGGGTGCGGCGGCTCATTCGATGCAGATGGTGAACGGAGAGTTTCCGGAACCGGCCTCGTATGGTTTCGAAAGGGTGGATGCGACCGGTGGCTGCGGCTTGCCGCCGGAATCGGTCATCAATCGAAAATTTACACCGAATCGAATGAGTCGGATTTTTCGCTGATTTTCGGCGATTTAGGCTCAATGCGAACACTTGCGATTTATCGACGGCTGTTAGTCAGGGATTGATTGCGAGAACAATCGCAACGGTTGCGCGACGCATCGCGGGCTCCCGCGGTGGATCGCAACCGAACCAAAAGAGACGACCGGGGTCGCGAGATGTTTTTTCTGCTTCGCATGGCATTCTGGCTCGGGCTGGTGCTCGTGCTTCTGCCGAGGGAGAAGACGCCTGAATCCGACAAGCTGCCGCAACTGGGCGCGTCGGAAGCCGTGTCGGCTGCAACCGCGGCGGTGTCGGACATGAGCCAGTTTTGCAAGCGCCAGCCGGCTGCCTGTGAAGTGGGCGGCCAGGCCGCGACCGTGATCGGCCAGCGGGCCCAGGAGGGTGCGCGCAAGCTCTATAACCTCATCACCGACAAGAAGGCGCCCGACCATACCGGCTCGATCGACGGCGCCGACGACGCCTACGCTTCGCCGCCGGAGGCTGCGCCGCGCGATACGCTGACGCCGGACGATATGGTGGCGGAGTGGCGCGGCCAGCCCTGAGCGCGAATCAGGCCAGAAGAATAGGCCGGGAACAGTATCGCTTTCGGACGCCTGCAATCCTATATAGAGCGCTTGGGATTGAGCGCGGGACACGATGACGATCGACGAAATCAGGGACAATTTTGCGCTGCTGGACGATTGGGACGACCGCTACCGGTACGTCATCGAACTCGGCCGCACGCTCGATCCAATGCCGGAGGCCGAGCATTCCGCCGCCAACAAGGTGCTGGGCTGCGCCAGCCAGGTCTGGCTCTCGAAACAGCTCGATCGCAGCGGCGGCGAGCCGTCACTGAATTATCTCGGAGACAGCGACGCCCATATCGTGCGCGGACTGATCGCGATCCTGCTGACGCTGTATTCCGGCCGCACCCCGCAGCACATCCTTGAAACCGATGCGCTGGCGCTGTTCGACGAACTCGGATTTCGCGAGCACCTGACGCCGCAGCGCTCCAACGGCCTGCGTTCCATGGTCGAGCGCATTCGCTCCGACGCCCGCGAGGCGCTGGCGACGGCGTCCTGAGTTGCTGAGTTACTTCCGCCGCCGGCGCTGCTGGCCTAGTCCCATCTTCTTGGCGAGCGCCGAGCGCGCCACCGCATAATTCGGCGCCACCATCGGATAGTCGGCCGGCAGGCCCCATTTGTCCCGGTACTGCTCCGGTGTCATGTTGTATTGGGTGCGCAGATGCCGCTTCAGCGACTTGAAGCGCTTGCCGTCCTCGAGGCAGACCAGATAGTCGGGCGTCATCGATTTCTTGATTGACACCGCGGGTTTGGCAGGTTCCAGCGGCGCCTCAGCGCGGCCGGTTGAAACCCGTTGCAAGGCGGCGTGAACCTGGCTGATCAAGGCCGGGATTTCGGAGGCCGGAATCGGATTATGGCTGAGATAGGCCGACACGATTTCCGCCGTCAGGTCGATGAAACTTTTTCCGGCGCTGTCGGTCATGGCTGCACCTTCCAGAAATCGCAATCGAACGGGGACCCTGCAGGATCGAACCAGTATTCCGAAACACCATACGTAGTCCGGAATCGTTTACTACTTGAGGAATATGAGCGGATTACTGCTGACGTGACAAGAACGACTGTACTTATTTTCGATTGGATTCGCCGCCGGTACAGGCCGCTCAGGAACGGTGGTCGAGATGCGAGCGCAGTTCATCGATCGAGGCGAACCGCATCATGCCTTCGGGCATTTGCGCCTCGATCGAACCATCGGAATACAGCGAATAGGCCATGCCATCGACGACGCCCGATTTGAGAACCGTGACCTGCGCCGTGTCCTCAACTCGTGCCGCCGGCGGGTGACGATCCGCGCTGTCAGCGGCGGGATCCGCTTCGGCGAAGGTCGACGGCGTGCGGCCGGCGCGACGCGGTGGTGGAATCTCGCTTCGCGAACGTTCCGGCTTCGGCCAGGCGTCGTCGAACGACGCGGGCGGCGCTTCCGGTGATTCGGGAACCTGTGGAGGCGCCGCGGATTCGGGCTGAGGAACGGTCATGGAAGGATCCGCTCGCGCCTGGGCACGCTCGCGCTCCTTGCGGGATGACGATGAGAACAGCAGGTTGCGCTTCGGCTTGACGGCCGGCGCGGGCTCGGCGGCAGCCGGCGCCAGCGGGCTGTCGTCCGGCGCGCGCTCGCGCGGTGCCGCCTCCCCAAGCCATGGCGGCGGCGAGGCCGTTGACGGTGCTGCCGGTTCGATATGGCCGGCATTTTCCGGTCCGGCCTGGTCGCGGCTGTAGAAGCCGCTGTTTTCCGCCGGATTGGGCGGCGCGGCGCCTGCCGACGCCGGTTGTGACGCGTTTTCGGCGCGGTGCCCCGCCGCGGCACCCGCAGGCCCAAGCCGGCGCGCGATGATTTTCAACTCCTTGACGGCGGTCCACAGGCCGAGCAGCAGCATCCCGGTGCATGCGGCAACGGTACCCGCCTGGATCAGGGTATTGCCGAATCCGAATTCGTTAATCGGGATCCCGAACCCGATCGCCACCAGGCCAGCCAATAGCAGGCCAATGCCAGCGACCAACAACACGACCATCATGGAACTCACCCCTTGGCCGCGCCCGAAATGCTCGCAGCCGCCATCGCCACGATACCGTCATATTGCGTGCACCGCCAACCGCCATTTGTGGGCAATCCCTGCGAAATTCGATCGGCTACCCGACCGAACACCGGTTCGGCCTTCCCTTCCGGCAACAAGCTGACCCCGCGAATGTCTTGGGCCCGCCGTCCATTGCTGCATTGCACTAGAAAAATTAGGCCACATTTCCCAATTACTTGGAAAGGGATCTACGCTATATGGATGCCGGGGAATAAAGGCTCAAAGCGCCAAAAAAACGCTGAGCTACAGGGGACACCGGGTTACCGATAGTCATGTCATCCATCACTGCTTCGGCCATCGATACGCCCGTTCGGCGATCGGTGGAACGGACTTGCGACGAAATCGCCATCGCAGTGCTGGCGGCGATCGGATTGATCGCGGGCCTGACGTTTCGTGATTATGGCCTGGGCTGGGATGACTACACCCACGCTGAATACGCTGAACTGTTGCTGCGCATGTACGGTTCCGGCTTCAAGGACACCGCCGCGCTGTCTTTCGCCAATCTCTATATGTATGGCGGCGGCTTCGATATGGCCGCAGCCTTGCTGCACAAGATCATCCCGCTGGAACTGTTCGAAACCCGTCGCCTGCTCGGCGCCATCGTCGGCCTGATCGGTCTTGGCGTGACGTGGCGGCTGGGCCGCCGGGTCGGCGGTGCGCTCGGCGGATTGGCAGCGCTGCTTCTGCTGGCGCTGTGCCCCACTTTCTACGGGCACATGTTCATGAACCCGAAGGATTCGCCTTTCGCGATTTCGATGGTGATCCTGATGCTCGGCCTTGTCCGTCTGGCGCAGGAATATCCGCGGCCCTCGCCGCGCACCGTCCTGGTCCTCGGCCTCGGCGCCGGCCTGTCGATCGGTTCGCGCATCCTCGGCGGCATGGCCCTGGTCTATGCCGTGGTCGGTTTTGCGCCGCTGCTGATCGAGGAGCTTCGCGCCCACGGGGTGCGTGAAGCGGTTCGCCGCCTCGCCCATGTCGTCTACGTGCTGCTGCCCGGCCTGGTGTTCGGCTATCTCATCATGGGGCTGGTCTGGCCGTGGTCGATCATGGAACCGGGCAATCCGTTCCGCGCCCTGACCTATTTCTCGCACTTCTTCGAGAAACCGTGGAAGGAGATGTTCGACGGCGCGCTGGTGTCGGTGCCGGATATGCCATGGTCGTATCTGCCGACGCTGTTCGCCCTGCAAATTCCCGAAGTGCTGCTGGTGCTGTGCGTCGCCGCCATCGCCGGCACCTTCATGTCGCTGTCGCGCAACGACGTGCCGGCCCGGCGCAAGACCGTCTTGTTGATGCTGACGCTGGCTGCAACCTTGCCGCTGGCGGTGGCGATGGTGAAGCGCCCGGCGCTTTACAACGGTATCCGGCACTTCATCTTCGTCATCCCGCCGATGGCGGTGCTGGCCGGCGCGGCCTTCGCGTGGGGCATGAACGGGCTGAAGCACAGCCATCGCCGATGGCAGCCCGTCGCCCTGGGGATTTTCACCTTCGGCCTGATGCTGCCGCTCGGCGAAATGATCCGGCTGCATCCCTATCAATACACCCACTTCAATTTCATCGCGGGCACGGTCCGGTCGGCGGATAATTTGTTCATGCTGGACTATTGGGGCCTCGCGCTGAAACAGGCTTCCGACGGCCTGCGCCAGGAGCTGGTCGAGCGGCAGGAATTCCCGCCCGCCAATCGCAAATGGAAGGTCGCGGTGTGCGGACCGCAACGCCCCGCCCAGGTCGCGCTCGGTCCTGACTTCACGATCGGCTGGGACTCCGGTGCCGCCGACTTCGCGATGACGCTGGGCGAATTCTACTGCAAGGGCCTCACCGCCCCGGTCATGGTGGAAATCAAGCGCGACGACGTGGTATTCGCCCGCGTCTACGACATCCGCGGCCAGAGC
>NZ_JAUYAN010000183.1 GCF_030693485.1 Bradyrhizobium sp.
TCCATGGTCGAATAGGACAGCTCCTTCACCATGATCGGCAGGCCGTTGATGATGACCCCCTTCTCGACCGCGGCATCGCGCGCGCGCGTGACCGGCGAGCCGTTGTTGTTGGGACCGTCGCCGGAAATATCGATCACGCGCCTGATCCCGCGGTGCGGATTCTCGTCGATCAGCGCCATGCCGAAATTGATCGCGCCCGAAATCGAGGTGCGCGACGCCCGTCGGATCGGCGTCTTCAGGATCTCGGCGGCGACGGCATCGGCGGTTTCAGGGCCGTCGATCACCCGCCATGGAATGATGATCTTCTGGTCGCTCGATGCGGCCCATTCGAAATAGGTCACCGCAATCTTGCCGTTCGGGCCGGTCTTCAGCGCCTGCAGAAATTCCTTCGAAATGATGGCGTGCGCGTAGCCTTCGCGCTGCAGCGCAAGCTCGTCCAGATCCATCGAGTAGGAGACATCGACCGCGAGCACCAGTTCGACGTCGACGGACGGGTGGCTTTCCTTGGCGGCCAGTTGAAGGCCGAACTGGCTTGCGGGGTTCGGCGCCGCGATACCCGCAACGTCACCTCCGGCCATGGCGCCTGCGACAAGCACCGCCCCGATCGAGACATACCAGCGCATTGGCGGCCCTCCCGTCGTCTGATCGCGATGGTGACACGCAAACTGCGCCGCGAAAAGCAGGAACATGAATTGTCCCTGCACATTCGGGTCAGCATGGTGGCTGGTTAGCCGAACGGTTGCCTTATTCGAGCGATGTGCTCAATTATGCGGCGTGCCACCCGGAGCAATGCCCGCGCGGATCGAACTGAAACTGTCCAGCAATGCCCGGTTCCAGCAGCGGCCGGGAGCCTGTAAACTGATCGAGACGGCCGTCAGTCGCGGCGATCAGACGATGGCATCGCGGCTTCCGGAATGCCGCGCCAACTGATCGCGGCGCGGCCACCCGTCGAGGAGGTCCCGCAGGAATGATCGACGCCGTTACCAAGCCGAAGACCAAGGTTAAACCCGGGACCGAGCGGCCACGGCTGCACAAGGTCATCCTGGTCAACGACGACTTTACGCCGCGCGAGTTCGTCGTCACGGTGCTGAAGGCCGAGTTCCGCATGACCGAGGACCAGGCGCACAAGGTCATGATCACGGCGCACCGGCGCGGCGTCTGCGTGGTCGCGGTCTTCACCAAGGACGTCGCCGAGACCAAGGCGACGCGCGCCACCGACGCCGGCCGCGCCAAGGGCTATCCACTGCTGTTCACGACGGAGCCGGAGGAGTAGCGAGCGCGCCTATCCTGCCGCCGTCTCGTCCAGCAGGCCATAGACCCGCTCGGCTTTGGAAAACCCCGCGATCGGAAACTCGCCGAGATCGTCCCAGCCGCCGGCGCAGATGCCGGCGAAGCCGGCCGAGGCCACCACAGTGCGGTTGAGCTTGCCGGCGATCTTTTCCAGCCGTGCCGCCAGATTGACGGCGGGGCCGATGCAGGTGAAATCGAGCCGGTTGCCACCGCCGATATTGCCGTAGAGAATTCTGCCGACATGCAACGCCACGCCGAAGCGGAAGCGCTCGACGGTATCGCCGATCGGATAGTGCATCGCCTCGACGCTGGCGCGGGATTCGCGCGCGGCGTCCAGCACCTGGCCGCACACCTGCCTGATATCGCCGACATATTCGTCGATCGGAAACACCGCGAGCAGCCCGTCGCCCATGAATTTCAGCACTTCGCCGCCGTGCCCCCTGATCGCGGCGACCTGACAGTCGAAATAGCTGTTCAGGATATCGACCACGGTTTCGGCCGGCAGCCGGTCCGACAGCGCGGTGAAACCGCGCAGATCCGACAGCCAGATCGCGGCATCCATGGTGTCGGTATGGCCGCGCCTGATCTGGCCGTTCAGGATCCGCTCGCCGGCGCGATTGCCGACATAGGTGTCGAGCAGCAGCGACGAGGTGCGGCGCCACTGGATGATCTCGATGACCCGCGCCAGCGCCGGCACCAGCGCGCGCAGGGCGGCTACCTGCTGTTCGGTAAAGCCGCCCGGCTGCTTGGTGGTCCAGCTCGATGCGTGACTTAATCCGTCGGTGAAATGCAGCGGAAGTGCGATGTAATCGGTGACGCCCTCGGCGCGCAAATCGTCGAAAATCGAAAAGCGCCGGTCCTGCAGACCTTCCAGGTGGCCGCGAACCTCCGTGCCTTCCGTGAACACGATCGCCAGCGGGCTGTTGGTGAATGCGGGGTCATCGAGAATATTGAAATCCACCGTGCCCATTTCGACCTCGGCGCCGGGCCGCCAGATGAAATTGCGGCCATAGATGTCGGGATGCAGGGTGCGGACGAAGATGCCGACCCGCCACAGCGGCAGGCCCGCCGCCACCAGGCGTTCGCAGATTTCCGCCATCATCCGGGTCGGGCTGCCCGCCGAGCGCGCGCCATCGATCAGCCAGTCGGTAATTTTCTGCAATTCCGGCACATTCATGATCCCGGCATTTGCGCCGCAAGTTTCCGGGACGTCAAGGCGATGCGAGCGCCTGGCGCCCCGCGCGTGACGCGGCGACGGGCCTGCGCTAACCTCCAGGTACAAACCAGGAGGATGCGTCAACGTGTACGACACCATCATCGTCGGCGGCGGCTCGGCGGGCTCGGTCATGGCCCACAGGCTCTCGGCCCGGAGCGCCAACAAGGTCCTGCTCTGCGAAGCGGGCCAGGACACGCCGCCCGGCAACGAGCCGCCTGAAATTCGCGACAGCTATTCCGGGCAGGCCTATTTCGATCCGCGTTTCCACTGGACCGAGCTCAAGGTCACCACGCAGATCGTCAGCCACAACAATCCCGAAGCGGACCGCCCGCCGTTGCGCAAATACGAGCAGGCCCGCGTGCTGGGTGGCGGCTCCTCGATCAACGGCCAGATGGCCAATCGCGGCGCGCCGACCGACTATGCGGAGTGGGAGGCGCGCGGCGCCGAGGGATGGAACTGGAACGACGTGCTGCCCTACTTCAAGAAAGTCGAGCGCGACCTCGACTTCGATGGGCCGCTGCACGGCAAGGACGGCCGCATTCCGGTGCGCCGCATTCCGCGCGAGCACTGGAGCGGCCACGCCGAGGCGGTCGGCAAGGCCTTCGAGGAAAAGGGTTTTAAGTTCCTGCCCGACCAGAACGGCGAATTCGTCGAAGGCTACTTCCCCGTCACCCATTCCAACGCCGAGGAACGGCGGGTGTCGGCGGCGATGGGCTATCTCGACACCGAGACGCGCAAGCGTTCCAACCTCACGATCTCGACCGACACCCAGGTAAAAGCCCTGCTGTTCGAGGGCACGCGCTGCGTCGGCGTGACGGCGATGATCGGCGGCAAGGAACAGGAGTTCCGCGGCCGCGAAATCATCCTCTCCTCCGGCGCCATCCACACGCCCGCCCATCTGATGCGGGCCGGCATCGGGCCGGTGGGCCAGCTTGCCGAGCTTGGCATTCCGGTGGTCGCGGCCCTCGAGGGTGTCGGCCAGCGCCTGATGGACCATCCCTCGATCGCGCTTTCGTCCTTCATCCGGCGCGACGCCCGCCTGCGCGAACATACGCGCCGGCACATCCATGTCGGCCTGCGCTATTCCTCGAACCTGCCGGGCATTCCCAAGGGCGACATGTTCGTGGCGGTCGCCAGCAAGTCGGCCTGGCATGCGGTCGGCGAGCAGATCGCCTCGCTGCTCACCTTCATCAACAAGACCTACTCCGAGACCGGCCAGGTGAAGCTCGCCTCGCGCGACTGGCGGAACGAGCCGGTCGTCGAATTCAACCTGCTCTCCGACAAGCGCGACCTCGACCGGCTGATGAGCGGTTTCAAGCTGATGGCCGCCGTCCAGATGACCGATGCACTCAGGAAGGTGACGGATGCCCCCTTCCCGGCGTCCTACAGCGACAAGGTGCGCGAGATCGGCGTGGTCAACACCAAGAACAAGTGGCTGACGAGGGCGGTCGCCACCCTGCTCGACGGACCGGCAGCACTCCGGCGCTACATGATCGACAACTTCGTGATCGAGGGTTTTACCTTCGACCAGGTGATGAACGACGACGAGGCGCTGGAAGCCTTCGTGCGCAAGGCCGCGATCGGGGTCTGGCACGCATCCTGTACCTGCCGCATGGGCCGCGATGACGATCCGATGGCGGTGGTCGACACCCAGGGCCGCGTCCGTGGCGTGCAAGGCCTGCGCGTGGTCGATGCGTCCATCTTCCCGGTGGTGCCCTGCGCCAACACCAACTTCCCCACCTTGATGACGGCCGAGAAGATCTCGGAGACCATGATGAGGGCGTCGTAATGGCAACCACCGATCAGCTGCACCTGATCGGATCGATCCCGCTCGACAGCAGCGAGCAGGTTTTCCGCCGGTTGGCTGAAGAACTCGGTTCGTTCCTGAAGCGGATGCCCGACGGCGAGACCGGCGAGCGCTCGCGCTGGGTCTACTTCCAACGCCAGATGTTGCTCGATCATCCGGCCATGGAAATCGATCCGACAGTGCCGCCCTACAAGTTCATCCAGTGGGACGGCAAGGTCGTGCGCGAGGTCGAGCAGGTGCGCTTCAAGCCCGGCGTCGATCCCGCCACGGTGGTGTTCGAGACGGGTTACGACAAGGCGGCCCTCGCGTCGTGGGAAGTTTTCAAGCGGCTGCGGGCGGCCGACGCCATTCCCAAGCACATGCGTTTCCAGGTTTGCCTGCCGACGCCCCAGGCCAGCGGCTATCTCTATGTCAGCGGCCCGGCACGCGAGACCTATTTCGGCGTCTACGAGCGCGCCCTGAAGGTGGCGCTAGCCAACATCGTAAAGGCGATCCCCGCCGTCGATCTCTCGATCCAATGGGACGTCTGCCAGGAAGTGCTGGCCTTCGAGAATTACTTCAAGGACCGGCCGGCCCACTACAAGACGCAAATTTTCGAAATGCTCGGCCGGCTGGGCGACGCCGTGCCCATCGGAGTCGAGATGGGATACCACCTCTGTTACGGCTCGCCCCGCGACGAGCACCTGGTGCAGCCCAAGGACGCGGCAATTCTGGTGGAAATGATGAACGGAATCGCCGCCGCCACGAAGCGGCGCATCGACTTCCTGCACATTCCAGTTCCCAAGGGCCGCACTGACGAGGCCTACTACGCCCCGCTCAAGGCGTGGGAGAGACCGGCGGGGACAAAACTCTATCTCGGACTCCTGCACTACGACGACGATGCCGGCGACAATGCCCGCATCGCCGTGGCGAGGCGGTTCGTGGACGATTTCGGCCTGTCGGCCGAATGCGGCTGGGGCCGCACCGAGCCCGGGCGCCTGCCCGGTCTGTTGAAGGGTCATCGATTGGCGGCGGAGGTACTGTGATGGTCGAGCGCGTTCTGGTGGTGGGTCCGAAAGATTGCCTGGCGATGGTCGACGACGTCGCTCCCTCCGGCTTCGAGATCGTCAAGGCGTTGCACAATTCGCCCGAACAGAAGGCGGCGTTGCCGGGGACTCATTATTTCATGGGCTTCGTGCAGCAGTACGTGACCCAGCAGCTCTACAAGGAAGCACCGCATCTCAAGCTGGTCCAGATGCTGAGCGCCGGCTACGACAGGGCCGACCTCGCCGCCGCGGGCAAGAGCAAGGTGCCGCTGTGCGCCAACGGCGGCGCCAATTCGGTGGCCGTATCCGAGCATGCGCTGTTGCTGATGCTGGCAGTGTCGCGCCGGCTGATCACCCAGCATTCCAATGTCACGGCTGGCCGCTGGCACGGCAATTCACCGCCGACAGTCCATGAAGTGCGCAGCAAGGTGCTGGGCATCGTGGGCCTCGGCACGATCGGCAAGAAGGTCGCCCGCCTGGCGCTCGCCTTCGGCATGGCCGTCCACTACTACGACATCAAGCGCCTCAAGGAAGAGGAGGAAGACGCGCTCGGCGTGCGCTTCCGCCTGCTGCCCGAGATCCTGCGCCATTCCGACATCCTGTCGCTGCACGTGCCACTGAACGACTCGACCCGGCACATGATCGGCAAGGAAGAGCTCGCCCTCATGAAGAAGTCGGCGATCATCGTGAACACGTCGCGCGGGCCGGTGATCGACGAGAAGGCGATGACCGCCGCTCTCTCCGCCGGCAAGCTGTTCGGCGCCGGCCTCGACGTGTTCGACGATGAACCGACGCCCCCCGACAATCCACTGCTGAAGCTCGACAACGTCGTGCTGACGGCCCACCTCGCCGGCCCGA
>NZ_JAUYAN010000186.1 GCF_030693485.1 Bradyrhizobium sp.
GGTTCCAGTCGTCGCTGCTGGAAAGCTGCGGCACCCGCGGTCGCGCGCCGTTCGATGTCGTGCTGACGCACGGCTTCACGCTGGACGAGAACGGCCGCAAGATGTCGAAGTCGGTTGGCAACACCGTCGAGCCGCAGAAGGTGATGAAGGATTCCGGGGCCGATATATTGCGACTGTGGGTCTGCGCCACCGACTATGCCGACGACCAGCGCATCGGTCCGGAAATCCTCAAAAACACCATCGAGACTTACCGCAAGCTGCGCAATTCGATCCGCTGGATGCTCGGAACGCTGGCGCATTTTGCGCCCGGCGACCGGGTCGCGCATGCCGAGATGCCCGAACTGGAGCGGTTGATGCTGCATCAGCTCGCGGGCCAGGCCGCCATCGTGCGCACGGCCTACGCCGAATTCGACTACAAGACCGTGGTCGCGAGCCTCTCGGCGTTCATGAACACCGAATTGTCGGCGTTCTATTTCGATATCCGCAAGGATACGCTGTATTGCGATCCGCCGTCGTCGCTGGCGCGCAAGGCGGCACTGACCACGATCGACATCATCTGCGACGCAATCTTGAAATGGCTGGCGCCGGTGCTGAGCTTCACCACCGAAGAGGCATGGCGGATGTACCGGCCCGACGCCGAGCCCTCGGTGCATCTGACGCTGTTCCCGACGGAGTTCGACGCGTTCCGCAATGACGCGCTGGCGGCGAAATGGGAAACCATCCGCGAGGTCCGCCGCGTCGTCACCGGTGCGCTGGAACTCGAGCGCGCCGCCAAGACCATCGGCTCCTCGCTGGAGGCCTCGCCGCTGGTCTATGTCTCCGACAAGAGCATCTTCAACACGCTGTTCGATATCGATCTCGCCGAGGTGTTCATCACTTCGAACGCGATGGCGAGCAATGACGACGCGCCGGCCGGTGCATTCCGGCTCAACGAAGTGCCCGGCGTCGCCGTCGTGGTCGAAAAAGCCGTTGGCATCAAATGCGCGCGGTCGTGGAAAATCTCCACCGACGTCGGCGACGATGCCGAATACCCGGATGTCTCGCCGCGCGACGCCGCCGCGTTGCGCGAATGGAAAGCGCTGGGAGTGAGTGTTTAATACCTCTATCGTCGCAATACACTATGGTCGTCCCCGCGGACGCGGGGACCCATATTCCCGGGCGTTCGAAATAGAAAAAGGAAGATGACCAAGAGTCTTTCAAAATATCGACGTCACGGCGTATGGGTCCCCGCGTTCGCGGGGACGACGAGGTGGGGCGCATGACCCCCCACCTCCGCTCCGGTCTGATCGCCGCCGTCGCAGCCCTCGTACTAGATCAAGCCTCAAAACTCTGGCTGCTGTTCGTGTTCGATATCGCCCAACGCGGCGCGGTGAGGGTTACCCCGTTCTTCGACCTGGTGCTGGCCTGGAATGTCGGGATCAGCTTCGGCTGGTTCCAGAGCGACAGCGCGTGGGTCCAGATCATCCTGATGCTGATCAAGGCGGTGGCCGTGGTGGTTCTGGCGGTCTGGATGGCGCGCTCGCAGACCCTGCTGGCGACTGTTGCACTGGGCCTGATCATCGGCGGCGCCATCGGCAATGGTATCGACCGCTTCGCGTATGGGGCGGTGGTCGATTTCGCCCTGTTCCACCTCGATATCGGGGGAAAAACCTTCAATTGGTACGTGTTTAACCTCGCCGACGTGGCGATTGTTGCCGGGGTAGCGGCCCTGCTGTATGACTCCTTCCTGGGGGTACCCGCCGCAAAAGCGCCCTGATCCCGGCTGATACGGGCCCTGCAAGCCGGAGCGATTTGTGCGCCTTAGATCGGCGCCCCCTTGCGGAAGAATTTGAACAGGAACAGCGTAATGCGCGACACCGAAGCCAGCTTCCGGATTGTGCAGAACCCATTACCGATCTCTTGGCATATCGCTTGGGAAACTCCCTGGCGGGGGCTGAAGCTCGCCGTCGCCGTGCTGGGCATCGGCCTGGTGATTTCGGCAGGCGCGGCCCGCGCCGCTGACGATGACGAGGACGACAAGACCTTCGAAGAGAAGATCATCGAAGGCATCATGGCCGGCATCGGCGGCACCAACATGGAAAACCGGGGCATCGAGTATCGCGAGCGGTCGCCGCTGGTGGTGCCCCCCAGGCTCGATCTGCCGCCGCCGGCATCCGCGGCGGCTGAGGCCCCCGTCGCGAACTGGCCAAAGGACCCCGACGCGCAGCGACGCAAGGCTGCGGCAGCCGCCCGCAAGAAAGACAATAAGGATCCCCGGGAAGCCGCCCGCATCCTGACTCCGGCCGAACTGGCCGCCGGCAGGACCGCCGGTCCCGCCCGCACCGGCAGCCGCGACCCGATCCAGCCCGGCGCCACCAACAGCAATGTGCTGCTGAGCCCGTCGGAACTCGGCTACAAGGGCGGCTTCAGCGGCCTGTTCGGCGGCAACAAGACCGAGACCGCGCCGTTCAAGGGCGAGCCGACCCGGGAGACGCTGACGCAGCCGCCGAGCGGATACCAGACGCCGTCACCGAACTTCGCCTACGGCACCGGGCCGAAGGAAACGATGAACAAGGAATACAATCCGGCCAAAGGCAAGTACGGCGACTAGGCGCGGCCTTAATCTATTGTAACCTCTCGGCTTCGTGACGCTCGCCGGTCTTGTCCCGGTGTACGGTGCCGCGGCGTTATCCCGAACCTTACCGTTCGCGCTGCGTATTCTGCCGCAGGCAAGTCTACGCAATCGGCGTAAACCTGATTGCAAAGCAACCGATACCGACTTTTGCGGAATACCCGCCAGACAGGTCATGATGCCCACACCCCGTTTTGCCGTTTCGCTCGCCGCCGCGCTGCTCCTTGCCCTGGCATTTTCAAGTGACGTTCTTGCCCAGACCACGGTGACGTCGGAGCGTCCCACCACCTTCACGCTTCCCAACGGCTTGCAGGTCGTGGTGATCCCGGATCGCCGTACGCCGGTCGTCACCCACATGATCTGGTACAAGGTCGGCTCCGCCGATGAGACGCCCGGCAAGTCCGGCCTCGCCCACTTTCTCGAACACCTGATGTTCAAGGGCACCTCCAGGCATCCGGCCGGTGAATTTTCCAAGACCGTGCTCCGGGTCGGCGGCAACGAGAACGCCTTCACGTCGACCGATTACACCGGCTACTTCCAGCGCGTGCCACGCGAGCAGCTGGCCAGGATGATGGAATTCGAGGCCGACCGCATGACCGGCCTGATCCTGAAGGACGAAAACGTGCTGCCGGAGCGCGACGTCGTGCTCGAGGAATTCAACATGCGGGTCGCCAACAACCCGGATGCGCGGCTGACCCAGCAGATCATGGCGGCGCTTTTTCTCAATCATCCCTACGGCCGGCCCGTGATCGGCTGGCGCCAGGAAATCGAGAAGCTCGACCGCGAGGATGCGCTGGCATTCTACAAGCGCTTCTATGCGCCGAACAACGCCATCCTGGTGATCGCCGGCGACGTCGATCCCAAGGATGTCCGCCCCATGGTGGAGCGGACCTACGGCGAAATCCCGGCGCAGCCCGCCATCGCCACCCACCGTGTCCGGCCGCAGGAACCGATGCCCGAAGCCCCGCGCACCGTCACGCTGTCCGACGCCCGGGTCGAACAGACCAGCGTGCGCCGCTATTATCTCGTGCCTTCCGCCGGCACCGCCGCCGCGGGCGAAAGCCCGGCGCTCGACGTGCTCGCCCAATTGATCGGCAGCGGCTCCAACTCCTATCTGTATCGCGCACTGGTGATAGACCGGCAACTCGCGGTCAGCGCCGGTGCCGGCTACCAGGGCACCTCGCTCGATCCGTCGCAGTTCGTGATCTCGGCGTCGCCGAAGCCGGGCGTGGAGTTTTCGCAGATCGAGCAGGTGATCGACAGCGTGATCGCGGATGTCGGACAAAACCCGGCGCGGTCGGAGGACCTCGAGCGCGTCAAGACCCAGCTGATCGCGCAGGCGATCTACGCCCAGGACAACCAGGCGACGCTGGCGCGCTGGTATGGCGCTGCGCTGACCTCCGGCCTCAGCATCGACGATATCCGGGCCTGGCCGGATCGCATTCGCGCCGTCACCGCCGAACAGGTCCGCGACGCTGCACAAAAATGGCTCGATAAAAAGCGATCGGTGACAGGCTACCTGATCAAGGATGCCACGCCGAAGCGCGAGGAGAAGCGTTCGTGAAGAATTTTGTCACCTCGTTGAGGATTTCCGCGCGTCGCTTCGCTTTTCTGGCTGCCGCCGGCCTCGCACTGGCGCCGGTGCCTTCGCACGCCGCGGCCAAAATCCAGCATCTGATCTCGCCGGGAGGGATCGAAGCCTGGTTCGTGCAGGATGCCACCGTGCCGCTGATCGCGATGGAATACGCCTTCGGCGGCGGCGCGACGCAGGACCCGGCCGACAAGCCCGGCGTCGGCAACATGGTCGCCAGCCTGCTCGACGAGGGTTCGGGCGATCTGGATTCCAAGGCGTTCCACGAGCGGCTCGACCGCCGTGCCATCGAGCTGAACTTCAGCTCGACGCGGGATTATTTCCGCGGCAGCTTGCGCATGCTGAAGGACAACAGGGACGAGGCTTTCGATCTGCTGCGGATGGCGCTGACCTCGGCGCGTTTCGACAGCGCCGATGTCGAGCGTATCCGCGCGCAGGTCGTTTCGGGCCTGCGGCGCGATACGTCCAGTCCCTCGGCGCTGGCCAGCCGCAAGTTCCTGCAGGTCACCTTCGGCGACCATCCCTATAGCCGCCAGGCCAGCGGCACGCTGGATAGCGTGGCGAAGATCGATACCGACGACATGAAGGATTACGTCCGCCGCGTGCTGGCCAAGGATACGCTGCGGATTTCCGTAGTCGGCGATGTCGACCCGGCGACGCTCGGCCAGTTGCTCGACCAGACCTTCGGCGGATTGCCGGCCAAGGCGAAACTGACACCCGTCGCCGAGGTGGAAGCCGCCAGGCCGCCGCAGCGCGCCTTCATTCCGCTCGACGTGCCGCAAACCGTGGTGACGTTCGGCGGCCCCGGCATCAAGCGCAACGACCCGGATTTCATGGCCGGTTATGTCGTCAACCATATTCTCGGCGGTGGCGGTTTGTCGTCGCGACTCTATCGGGAGGTCCGCGAGAAACGCGGCCTGGCCTATTCGGTCAATGAATCGCTGTTGTGGATGGATCGCTCCGCCATCTTCGTCGGCAATACCGGAACCCGCGCCGACCGCGCCGGCGAGACCGTCGACGCCATCGAGAAGGAAATCCGCGGCATCGCCGAGGAAGGCCCGACCCAGCAGGAACTGGACGAGGCCAAGTCCTACCTGAAGGGCTCGCAGATGCTGGCGCTCGACAGCTCCTCGAAGCTGGCATCGGCGCTGCTGCAGTACCAGCTCGACAAGCTTCCGATCGACTACATCGAGAAGCGCAACGCCATCGTCGATGCGGTGACGCTCGACGACGCCAAAAAGGCCGCCCGGCGGTTGTGGGGGCAAGGTCTGCTCACGGTGATCGTCGGCCGCGCCCCGCAGGCCGCAGTCCAGCCGGCTGCGGCGACGGCACCTAAAGCAAACTAAGGCGCGGTTTTCCGGAGTTCTCTGCAAACTCCGCCGTCATCCTGAGGAGCCGCGCACTTGCGCGGCGTCTCGAAGGATGTGCTAGACAGCCTGGCACCCTTCGAGGCTCGCCAAAGAGGCTCGCACCTCAGGATGACGCCTGCTTATGCTTTGAGAGATTTCCTCCTCCGGTGACGCCATGCTGCGGATTTCCCGCGACCTTTCGATCGACGAGAACGACATCGAGATCACCTTCGTCCGCGCCTCCGGCCCGGGCGGGCAGAACGTCAACAAGCTCTCGACCGCAGCCCAGTTGCGGTTCGACACCCGCCGGATCACGCTGCCGGAGGATGCCGCGGTGCGGCTGAACCGGATCGCCGGCCAGCGCATGACCAAGGACGGCGTGATCGTGATCCACGCGCAGCGCTTCCGCACCCAGGAGCGCAACCGCGCCGACGCCACCGACCGGCTGCTCGAAATATTGCGCGAGGCGATGGTGCGGCCGGTGCCGCGCCGCGCCACCAGGCCGACGCTGGGCTCGAAGACCCGGCGGCTGGAAGGCAAGAAGCGCCGCAGCGACATCAAGGCAAAACGCGGCTCGGCCCGGTTCGACGATTGAGGGCACGATAACAGCGTGGAGAGTTTCGCAGTTTCGGCTCCACGACCTCCCGTCACCCGGCAAGAGTCTCTAGACTAGGGACTCACTCCCACGAGTCGTCCCATGCCCGTCCGCCAGCTCCCTGAACAGATCGTCAACCGCATCGCCGCCGGCGAGGTGGTCGAGCGTCCGGCGAGCGTGGTCAAGGAACTGGTGGAAAACGCCATCGATGCCGGCGCCAGCCGGGTCGACATTTTCACCGATGGCGGCGGGCGGCGGCGGATCGGCATCACCGACGATGGCAGCGGCATGACCTATGGCGATCTGGCGCTGTCGGTCGATCGCCACGCCACCTCCAAGCTCGACGACGAGGACCTGCTGCGGATCCGCACGCTCGGGTTTCGCGGCGAGGCGCTGCCCTCGATCGGCGCGGTCGCCAGGCTCGGCATCACCACGCGCCATCTCAGCGAACCGCACGCCTGGTCACTGGCGGTGGAAGGCGGCGTCAAATCCGCGATCATGCCGGCGGCGCTGAGCCAGGGTACCCGCGTCGAGGTCAGCGACCTCTTTTATGCGACCCCGGCGCGGCTGAAGTTTCTCAAGACCGACCGCACCGAGGCGGAAGCGATCCGCGAAGTGGTGCGCCGCCTCGCGATGGCGCGGCCCGACATCGCCTTCACGCTGGCAGGCGAGGAACGCGCGCCGGTGACCTGGGCCGCCGCCCTGCCCGGCGCCGCCGGACGGCTGACGCGGCTCGGCGATATCCTGGGTGCGGATTTTCGTTCCAGCGCCATCGAAGTGCGCAGCGAGCGCGACGGCGTGGTGGTCGAGGGCTTTGCCGCCGCGCCCTCGCTGACCCGCGCCAATGCGCTCGGGCAGTATCTGTTCGTCAACGGCCGGCCGGTGCGCGACAAGCTGATCATCGGCGCGGTGCGCGCGGCCTATTCCGATTATCTGCCCCGCGACCGTCATCCCGTGGTGGCGCTGTTCGTGACGCTCGATAGCCAGGAGGTCGACGCCAATGTGCATCCGGCCAAGACCGAGGTCCGGTTCCGCAATGCGGGCCTCGTCCGCGCGCTGATCGTGCACGCGCTGAAGGAGGGCCTTGCCCGCGAGGGCAAGCGCACCGCGGCCAACAGCGACGGCGCCGCACTGGCTTCGTTCCGCCCGTCATTCGCGCCGCGTCCGGGCAATTGGGACTGGCGGCGCTCGCCGGCCTATCCCACGGGGGGAACGCCGGGCTTCGAGGGATCGGCGGCGACCGCGTTCGCCGAACCGGGACAGGCCGCCTTCGATGTCGGCACACCGACGGCGGACGTGCGCTTTCAGCCGTCGCCATCCGCCGATCTGCTCGACCGTCCGCTGGGTGCGGCGAGGACCCAGATTCATGAAACCTATATCGTGTCGCAGACCCGCGACGGGCTCGTGGTGGTGGACCAGCACGCCGCGCATGAGCGCATCGTCTATGAGAAGCTCAAGGCCTCGCTGGCGCGCAACGGTGTGCAGCGGCAGATCCTGCTGATTCCGGAGATCGTCGAACTCGACGAGGCCACCGTCGAGCAACTGCTCGATCGCGCCGTCGAACTGGCGACGTTCGGGCTGGCGATCGACTCCTTCGGCCCCGGTGCGGTCGCGGTGCGCGAGACGCCATCGCTGCTCGGCAAGACCAATGCCGCTTCGCTGCTGCGCGACCTCGCCGAGCACATGGCGGAATGGGACGAGGCGTTGCCGCTGGAACGCCGCCTGATGCATGTCGCGGCCACCATGGCCTGCCACGGCTCGGTGCGCGCCGGGCGCATCCTCAAGCCGGAAGAGATGAACGCGCTGCTGCGCGAAATGGAAGACACGCCGAATTCCGGGCAGTGCAACCACGGCCGGCCGACCTACGTGGAACTGAAACTGAGCGATATCGAGAAGCTGTTCGGCAGACGGTAATCGTCCCCATTTTAAAAACATCGAAAACAACCCCATGCAATGGCACTAACGGGTATTTAGTTACCTCAATACGCCAAAGCTGTAGGTAAAATAGTAGGGTAGGCAAGGGCGCGTTTGCGCGTGCCCACCACGCAGTGGACGGGTCGGAACGGTGGGCACGCGGCGCTTTGCCCGCCCTACGAAGGGAAGCGCAAAAACGTAAACTCCGTATCGTCATACGCCCGCCGCTCCAGCTCCTCGAAACCGTCGGGTGCCGCGAACGCCGCGGCCCTGGACTCCTCGACCACCAGCAGTGCCCCCGGCTTCAGCCAGCCGCCGTCGCGCAATGCGGCCAGCGATTTTTCGGCGAGTTTCATGCGGTAGGGCGGATCGAGAAACACCAGCGAGAACGGCTCCATCGGATGCGCGGGGCCGGGATTGGTGGCGTCGCGGCGATACACTTTTGTC
>NZ_JAUYAN010000190.1 GCF_030693485.1 Bradyrhizobium sp.
AGATCCACATTCGCCATCAGCCCGGTCTGGCGGCCCGACAGTTCCAGCACCGCGCCCTTCTGGTTGGTCAGCACGATGGCGCGGGCGCCGCTGCCGACGGCGAGGCCGGCGCCGGCCGCGCCATAGACGCCGGCGACGTCGGAGGGGCGGTTGATGTTGCTGACGCGGCCGCGCAGCACGGTCTTGGAGCCGCCGAACACCAGGCCGTAGTCGAGGCCGCCGGCGGACAGCGCGTAGTTGCGGCCGCGAAAGCTCAGCGAGCCGCTGCCGCCGGAGCCGCCGATCACCCAGCCCGCCTTGTAGATCGTGAGTTGCACGCTGCCCTCGTCGGCATGCGAGGCGGAGGACAGGGCAGTGCCGGCGAAAGCCGTCAGCGTGAGCAGCGCGACACGGATGGCGGATGAGATGTGCATGGATCGGGTTCCCTCGGGGATGTTGCAGGCAGTCATGCGGTGCAATCGAATCGTTATCGCAACAGTAGCAAGCGCTGCCCGGATCAGCCATCGGCCCGACGCCGATGGCGGGTTCCATGATCGCCGCATCGAACCAGATGCGGGGCCGGAACACTCATTCGATATCCGGGGCACCTGGGCCTCAGGGCTCCCCACCCGGCCATTCCAGGAGATCCGGGATGCGCTGGCCGTCACGGACGGCGCGATGAAGAATGGCGCCTGCAAGCTCTGACAAAAGTTCGATCGGCGGAGAAGATGGGCACGCGCGCCTGATGGCGCCGTGCCCATCCATTTCTCACGCCTCGGCAACATGCCGCCTTCCAGGTTGACAGTTTTGAAACGGCATCCAATAGTTGTGGTTTGCATGGAGGGCGGTGATGCCGATTTCCGGCGAGGGGTGGGAATTTTATATCGTCCGCAAGACGGTGCAACGCCGGGCCAGTGACGGCAGACGGCGCACCGTCGGGACATATCAAGTCTATCGCGATGGCGTGGCCCAGACCGGAGCCAGCATGCGCGGCGTCACGGCGGAAGCCAAGGGTCCGGGCGCCAACGTTCCGGCGGACAACGGCAAGCGTATCGAGGAAGGGCGGTATACGCTGTGGACGCAGGCGCCGGGCAACTATGCGACGTGGAATTATTCCAGTTCGGCGTCTGTCGGGGCCGCTCCCAAGCCCGCCCTCGAGGTCGGCGATACCGCTGATCGCTACGAAATCCTGATCCATCCCGGGCACGATTTCCTGGCCAGCGTCGGATGCATCAATTTGTGCACCTCGTTGCCGGACGCCAACGAACCCATAGCCTACAGTTCCAGTCGCAGCAGGGTGATCGCCGTCATCGGCAACCTGAAAAATTATCTCGGGGCGGATTTTCCGGACCGCAACGGCAGGAAAATACCGAGGGCCTTTCTAGTCATCGATGGCGAGCCCTGAGTGACGGCCTCGCAAGCGCAAGGGAACGGGCGATGAGCCACACCAGCAGCTATCTCGACAAGATTTTTACGGTCGCCGATCCGGATGCCCGGCTGCGCAAGCCGGGAGACCTGATGAATTTCCTGACCTTCACTGCCGGCCAGCCGCTGCCAGAGGGGGCAGCAATTGGAGACATCCGGAAGATCCCGCAGAATACCAAGGTCAAGATCGACGATATCGAGATCGTCCGCACCGGCACCTCGGGTTCGATCGTGTTCGGCCATGCGATGTCGCTGAACGGAACGACCGAACACGGCTGGACCTCGACCCGCAATCTCGCCGGCAAGTTCGTCAACGAAACGCTGGGCGAATTGCCGCCGGCGCCCGGCGCCGGAAAGTTCGGACCCAATGCGGCATGGGCGGGCGGCAGTTTTCTCGGCCAGCGAACGCTGGTGGAGATCGTCGACGTCAAGCTCGAGATCGAACGTCTCGCGCTCGACACCCTGGAGCCCTATCTCGCTTTGGTGAAAGCGGCGGCGACCAGCAATGTGCTGGTTGCCATCAACAGCGGATTCCGATCATATCCGGAACAGAAGCTGCTGTTCGAGGGCTTCAAGAAGCACCTGCCCGGCTTTAACACCGCAGCGCCCCCCGGCACTTCAAAGCATCAAAACGGCATTGCGTTCGACATCAGGGTTGCCGGCGGCGACGGCGATCCGGTCTACGAATGGTTGAAGAAGAACGGCCCGGCGCTCGGCTTCATCCGGACCGTCAACAGGGAGCCCTGGCACTGGGAATTCGACAAGGTCAAGGCAGCCAAGGCCGTCGCCAAAGGTACGTTCAAGACTGCCAATGTGAACGTATGACCCCTCCGCTTCGCCCACCCTACGCCCGCCTGAATCTCACTTCCGCGA
Organism: Bradyrhizobium sp.; assembly: GCF_030693485.1. Taxonomy (GTDB): domain Bacteria; phylum Pseudomonadota; class Alphaproteobacteria; order Rhizobiales; family Xanthobacteraceae; genus Bradyrhizobium. The sequence continues at coordinate 2,278 of NZ_JAUYAN010000190.1, forward strand.
TCAGCGCCTCGCGCGCCGCCGACAGCGCCAAAAACGCCTGCGCGCTGCCGCCGGCGTCGGGATGCGCGGATTTGGCGGCGCGCTTCCAGGCGCGGTGGATTTCCGGCGCGGACAGGCGGCGGTCGAGCGGCAGGCCCAGCAATTGCCGATGCCGCTGCTCCGGCGCCAGCGTCTTCAGCGGAATGTCGCGGCGGCCGAATTTTGGCGTAGCGAGCGTATGCAGGACTTCGCGGATGACCCCGAGGCGGCGCCGCGCGGCGTCGGTGATCGCGGGGTCGGCGCCCTCCGCCGCGGCGTGACGCAGGATCGGCAGCGCCTGGGCGGCCGCCTGCCGCAGCAGCAGCTCGGCGCCGGTCCGCGCCATCACCTCGGTGAGGCGCGCGGCTTCGCGCCAGTCAGGCGCGGCGGCCTGCCAGATCCGCTCGAGTTCGAGCTGCCATTCGCCTGACTTGCTATCCATGGTCACTACCGGGCGGAATCAATACAGCGCGGCGGTAAAGCTTTCCGTTTCCGCCCCCGATATTTTGAACTAGTTTGTCTGCATCCCAAAAACCAAAAACACCGAGGAAACCCCCATGCCCCTGCTCCAGAACCACATCGCGGTCGTCACCGGCGCCGCCTCCGGAATCGGACGCGCGATCGCGCTCGGCTACGCCCGCGAGGGCGCGCGAGTGGTGCTGCTCGACATGAACGAGAAGGCGGCGGCCGAGGCGGCGCAGGAAATTCGCAGCGCGGGCGGCAAGGCGGACAGTTTTGCGCTGAACGTGACAAACCGCGAGGACTGCATCGCGGTCGCGAAGAAGATCGCCGACACCGTCGGAAAAGTCTCGATCCTGGTCAACAATGCCGGCATCGCGCGGCGCAACGGCATGCTGGGGGCGCCCGAGGCCGTGATCAGCGACTGGGAGGACATCATCGCCATCAACCTCACCGGCGTGTTCAACGTGACCTACGCGTTTCTCGATGCCCTGCGCGCCGCCAGGGGCCGCATCGTCAATATCGGCTCGATCCAGTCCTTCGTGCATCTGCGCACGCCGAGTTCGCCGGCCTACACCGCTTCCAAACACGGCGTGCTCGGCTTCACCAAGGCGCTCGCCGCCGAACTCGGCAAGGACGGCGTGCGCGCCAACGCGATCGGCCCGGGCTTCATCGAGACCCCGCTGAACGAGAAGGTGCGCGCCAGCAATCCGGACCTGGTCAAGGTATTCATGGACCACACCCCGCTCGGGCGCCCCGGCAAGCCGGAGGACATCGTCGGCCCCGCGATCTTCCTCGCCTCCGATCTGTCGGCCTATGTCAGCGGCTCGATCGTGATGGTCGATGGCGGCTACCGGACGATTTGAACATCCCATGTCCAACGCCCCGCATTTCGACATCGACGTCGCCAGCTTCTGGGCCGATCCCTATCCGGCGCTGGCGCGAATGCGAAAGGAGGCGCCGATCGCGTTCGTGCCGCAGCTCGGCTCCACCGTGTTCACCCGGCGCGACGATATCTTCAGCCAGGAAAAGCGCATCGACGTGTTCTCCTCGCACCAGCCGGCCGGGCTGATGAACACGCTGATGGGCCACAACATGATGCGCAAGGACGGCGAGGCGCACATGGCCGAACGCGCGGCGATGTTTCCCTCGGTGTCGCCGCGCACCGTGCGCGACACCTGGAGCCGCCAGTTCCAGGCCCATGCCGACCGCATCCTCGACGAACTGGCGCCGGCAGGCCGCGCCGATCTCTGCAAGGCGTTCGCGCTGCCGCTGTCGGCCGAATGCCTGAAGGACGTCACCGGCCTCACCAACATGCGCTTTGCGGACATGGACGCGTGGTCGCAGGCGATGATCGACGGCATCGCCAATTATACCGGCAACAAGCAGGTAGAAGCACGCTGCCATGCCGCCACCGCGGGCATCGACGCCGCGATCGACGACATGATCCCGATGGTGACGAGGCATCCCAACACCTCGATCCTCAGCGTGCTGCTGGCGGCGGGCATGCCGATGTCAAGCATCCGCGCCAACATCAAGCTCGCGATCTCGGGCGGGCAGAACGAGCCGCGCGACGCCATCGCCGGCACGGTCTGGGCGCTGCTGACCCATCCGGAGCAGCTCGCGCTGGTGCGCGAAGGAAAAGCAAAGTGGCTCGACGTGTTCGAGGAATACGCCCGCTGGATCGCGCCGATCGGGATGTCGCCGCGCCGCGTGGCAAAGCCGTGGTCCTATGGCGGCGTCGATTTCGAGCCTGATGATCGCGTGTTCTTCATGTTCGGCTCGGCCAATCGCGACGAGGCCTGCTTTGCCAACCCTGATGACTTCGACGTCACCCGCGATACCAGGAAGAGCATCGCGTTCGGCGCCGGCCCGCATTACTGCGCCGGCGCCTTCGCCTCGCGCGCGATGGTCGCCGACGTGGCGCTGCCGGGCGTGTTCGCGCGGCTGAAGGGCTTGCGGCTCGACGAAAGCGAGCCGGTGCGGATCGGCGGCTGGGCGTTCCGCGGACTGCTCAATCTGCCGGTGCGGTGGGACGTGAGCTAGTTCAACTATGCAAGATCGGTGAGTCGCTTGCTGCCCATGCTTCGAGACGCTCGCGACGCTCGCTCCTCAGCATGAGGTTGTTGTGTTTCAGCAAGTTAACCTCATGCTGGGGAGGCCACGAAGTGGCCGTCTCGAAGGATGGGCAGCCGTACTGATTTATGATTCCAGGTACTGGCGCGTGGACCTCACCGCGTTTCCGCGCTGTCGTTGCGCGGCAGCATGCCCATCAGCTGGAATTGCCAGCGCATCGCGCGGTACCAGAGGTAACCGGCCAGGGCGCCGCAGACCGACAGGATGATGAAATTGGCGGACTGATACGCCCCGCTCCACCACAGCATGCCGCCGGTCCACAACACGGTGAACAGGATGGAACTGAGTTTCAATCGGGTGATGGCGTTCATGGCTGTTCTCCGACGGCTGAAAGCGTCCAGCCATCCTGCCCGCCATCGCCGCGCCGCACCGTGAGGCGCGTCACGCAACTCCTGCCCCGTCCTTCAACCGAACCGCAGCCGCGAACGCTCCTTCGCCTTTTCAGCCTCGGTCTCGCGGTCGCGCGCCGGCGCGTGGGTGTGCAGCGATGCCAGCAGCCGCCGGGCCGAATCGGTGACCTCGGCGACCGCGCGGTCGAACGCCTCGGCATTGGCCTGCGACGGCTTGTTGAAGCCCGACAGTTTGCGCACGAACTGCAGCGCGGAGGCGTGGATCTCGTCCCCGGTCGCGGGCGGCTCGAAATTGAACAGCGTCTTGATGTTGCGGCACATTTGTCGTCTCCCTCGCCCGGCTGCCCCGGGTCGGCGTCAGTTTCTCTCGAAACGAGGACGAATAGCCGGCGGCAAGACCTACATCGCGACCGCAATTTGGCATAGAATGGGCGGCGCGTTCATCCCTGCCGCAGCCCGCAGCGTCAGCCAGCAAGCGAGTTCCACATGAGCCACGTCACCTACAGGATCGTCGAGCACGACGGCGGCTGGGCCTACACCGTCAACGGCGTGTTTTCGGAACCGTTTCCCACCCGAGCCGTGGCGCTGGCCACCGCCAGGCGCGTCGCCGCCGAGCAGCGCGTGCCCGGACGCACCGAGGCGATCGAATACGAGACCGCCGACGGCAAATGGCGCACCGAAACCGCCGAGGGCAGCGACCGTCCCGACACCGACGTCGAAGACAAGCGATAGAAGCGGGCGGCGGCGCACCTTGTTCGACGATCCCGTGACGAAGAAACAGCCGCCGTGCTAGGTTCCCTGCCAAGCGGCCCCGCGAAGCGGCTGCATCAGGGAGAGAGCATCATGAAATTCATTTCGCCCGCGGCGCTTTCGGCCGCCCTGACCTTGGCCTCGTTCGCGGCCATGGCCGCGGATTATCCGGCGCCGAAGCAGGGCAGCTGGATCGCGAAGGATTTCAAATTCCACACCGGCGATACAATGCCGGAGCTGCGGCTGCATTACACCACGATCGGGGAGCCGACCGGCCAGCCGGTGCTGGTGCTGCACGGCACCGGCGGCTCGGCGGCCAGCATGCTGACGCCTTCCTTCGCCGGCGGATTGTTCGGCGCCGGCCAGCCGCTGGACTCGGCCAAATACTACATCATCATCCCCGACAGCATTGGCCACGGCAAATCCTCCAAACCGTCGGACGGCATGAAGACGGCCTTCCCGAAATATAATTACGACGACATGGTCGACGCCCAGTACCGCCTGGTCAGCGAGGGTCTCGGCATCAAGCAGTTGCGGCTGGTGATCGGCAATTCGATGGGCGGCATGCACGCATGGATCTGGGGCGTGAAATATCCCGAAGCGATGGACGTGCTGGTGCCGATGGCGTCGCAGCCGACCGAGATGGCCGCGCGCAACTGGATGCTGCGGCGGATCATGCTGGAAACCATCCGCAGCGATCCCGATTACAATGGCGGCAATTACACCGCGCAGCCGCGCATGATGAAATACGCCATCCACGCCTACGGCATCGCCTCGGCCGGCGGCACGCTGGCCTACCAGACGCAGGCGCCGACCGCTGACAAGGCCGACAAGATGGTCAACGACCGGCTGGCCACGGCCGTGACGGCCGACGCCAACGACTTCGTCTATGCATGGGCGTCCTCGCAGGATTACAATCCGTCCGCGGGGCTGGAAAAGATCGCGGCCACGCTGCTCGCCATCAACGCCGCCGACGATGAGCGAAATCCACCGGAAACCGGCGTCACCGACGCCGCGATGAAGCGCATCAGGAACGGCAAGCTCCATCTGATCCCTGCCTCCACGGAGACGCGCGGCCACCTCACCACAGGCAATGCGAAGTTCTATGCGAAGCAGCTGCAGGAACTGCTGCAGACGGCGCCGCGGCGGACGATGTGAGACAGACGCACACCGGGGGATGGCGCGGGACCGCCGCAACTGTTAACGGCATGCATGACTTCCGAGCGACCGCATCAACGGTCCGACACCCACCGCGCCGTCATGCGCTGGATCCTCGCCGCGTTCTACGCGGCGGCGGGAGCGGCGCATCTGGTGGCGCCGGACAAGCTGCTCGCGATCACGCCGTCATGGGTGCCGTTCGCGCCGCAGGTCATCCTGCTGACCGGGCTGTGCGAATTGGCCGGCGCCGCCGCGCTGGTGACGAAGCCGCTGCGCTGGTGGGCGGGCGTGGCGCTGGCGGCCTATGCGCTGAGCGTCTGGCCCGCCAATTTCAAGCATGCGATCGACGGCATCGATTTGCCCTATATCGCCAGCAGCTGGCTCTATCACGGTCCGCGGCTGGCGTTGCAGCCCGTCATCATCTGGTGGGCGCTGTATGCCGCCGGGGTGATCGACTGGCCGTGGCGGCGGCATCGATCGTAGATCGATCACGCCGTCTGGATGGATAATAATGGCCGCGGGATGATCCCGATGTTATCCTCGGCGCATGACGACGCAGTCTTCGCGGGAGATGAACCTTGACCGACTTTGCCGCCAGCGATCTCAAGACGATCTATCCAGCCCCCTCGCCGCGCGTGATCGCCAAGGCGCGCCCGGCGATCGACGCGCATGCGCGGAAATTCATCGCGATGTCGCCGTTCTGCGTGCTCGCCACCTCCGGCTCCGACGGCAGCGTCGATGCCTCGCCGCGCGGCGGCAATCCCGGCTTCGTCCACGTCGCCGGGCCGAACCGGCTGGTGATGCCGGACCGCTCCGGCAACAACCGGATCGACAGCTTCCGCAACATCGTCGAGGGCTCGGGCTTCGCGCAGCTGATCTTCTTCGTGCCCGGCATCGACGAGACGCTGCGCGTCGGCGGCAAGGGCAAGCTCTCGGCGGATCCGGATCTGCTGGCCTCGATGGTCGAGTTCGGCAAGCTGCCGCGCGCCGCGCTCGTCATCAGCGTGCAGGAAGCCTATTTCCATTGCGGCAAGGCCCTGATGCGCTCGAACCTGTGGTCGCAGGAGACCCGGGTCGAACGATCGGTGCTTCCGAGCATCGCCCAGGTGATCCACGACCAGACCAGCCTCGGCGAGCCGGAAAGCCAGGCCGTGGTCGAGGCGCGTTACAGGGAGCAGCTGTGAGAGACGTTGGAGCGCGATCCATCGGTGGCTGGCGCAAAAAAGCTTTCATGAACGAGCCCGCGCAAAACAGCCAATCCCCGAGCAAATTCAACAAATCCACCCGACGGCAAATCACTTCGGCTTATCGGAATTCGTGTCAAGTCCCTCGCGCAAAAATAATTCTGTTTATCGGAATTAAAAATCAGGCTATATGTTTCGCCATCCCGTCCCACTCCGAGGGGCATTGCGCAAGGTCACCAGTGCGGGACGGGGATGCGGTGGACGCGGATGGCGCTCTCGACCAGGGCGCGGAAGCGGACGAGCGAAATCGTGTGGTCCTGACACCCCCGACGTCGGTGTCAAGCTTGCGGTCAGTCC
>NZ_JAUYAN010000205.1 GCF_030693485.1 Bradyrhizobium sp.
CGGCATGATTTGCCCGAGGTTTGCATATCGTTCTCCCTCAAGAACGAGGGAGCAGGGAATGCCGGATGCGCGCTGCACCCGCGGTCTCGTGTGCGAAGTCGTACGAAAAAAGCTGCACACGAGCATACAGGGCAGCGGAGACCATCCGACATTCCCTGCGCAATGGCTTGACGGCTTATCACGCGCTCACCCCGGAGAATTATGGCCTTTGTCGCCTCCGTCGCCCCGCGGAAACCGGCGCCCGGGCCCGGTCGGGCCTGCAACACCTCCGCGAGACTTGACGCCTACCAGTGAGGCCACGGGTCCACACGCTATTGCCGAACGCATCGACACCGCTCGTTCGCACGTTCCAGGCCGCTCACGGAGTTTACCCGCCCTGCAATCCCGTTCCGCGCCCGATGCCGCCGCGTCCACCGCATCCCATCCCAGCGTTCGGTAACGATGGCCAACGCCCCTTGCCTGAGGACAGGATGGCGTGAGTCTTACGGGTGATTTGCCCTTCGGGAAAAGCGAAATTTTACCGGACGTGTTAATTTGTCGCATCGCGTCGGGTTGGCATCCGGCCGGATCGATGCCGGCCTCAACCGCTATTTGCGCGTCCCGTCCTCGATGATCTCAACGATGCGTGACATGTCCTGCTGAGCGCGGCCTTGAAACACGCCGTGCTTCAGGACAAGCCGCACCGCCTGGCTGACCCACATGGGGACACCGAGTTCTTCACCCTGTTCGATGGCGAGATCGACGTCCTTCATCAGGATCTCGATGGTTGCGCCGAAATCGAAGGTGCGCGGCAGCACGGCGTCGGGGAAAATGTGCGTCGTCGCAAAATTGCGGCCGGTTCCATTGTTGAGAACTTGCAGCATGGCGTTGTCAGGAATGCCGGCTCTGCCCGACATGGTCATGGCCTCCGACGTCGCGACCAGCGCGACGGCACAGAGCATGTTGTTGGTGAGCTTCATGACCTGCGCGGCGCCGGGCCTGTCACCGGCAACGACGACCGTTTTGCCCCAGAGCTGGAACAACGGCATCAGGTCCGCAACCCCGGCAGGATTGCCGGATACCATCATGGCCAGCGTTCCGGCCCTGGCTCCCGCGACGCCGCCGCTGATCGGAATATCGATGACCGTGACATCGGCCGCCGCGCATTGCTGCTCGACCTCGCGGACAAATTTCACACCGAGCGTGCAGGTGTTGACCAGTGTTTTCAGCGCCCGCCCCGCGAGCAGGCCGTCGGGTCCGGAAAGCGCACGCCGGAAAATCTCGAGCGTCGGCAACGAGACGATCACCGTGTCGCATGCATCGGCCAATTCCCTTGCCGAGGCCGCCCGCCGCGCCTGACGTTCGAGGAGCGGGAGCATGGCCTCCTCGCGGACGTCGTAGACCCAGAGTTCATGCCCGGCATCGAGCAACTTGCCCGCCATTGGTTGACCCATGTTGCCGAGGCCGAGGCAGCCGATGCGCATCGTGTAAACTCCAGTGAAGGTGTCGAGCGCGCCGGAAGCGATCCCGCTCCCTGGCCGCGAAATGGCGACCGACGATCGCGACTATGCAACAGGCGCCTTGTAGTCGGTCTGGTGTACTTCGACGATGGTGCCGTCAGGATCCTGCAGGAAGATCTGATACCAGCCAGCGATGGCCCAAACGCCGTAGTCGGCGAACTGAATATTCCTCTCCCGCAGCATGGCCTTGAACGCCTCGATATCGTCCGTGCGAAACGCAATGTGACCGCGATCGAGCGGATTGAGACTTTGTTTGGTTCGGAATGCGACGCCGAGATCCTGCGGTGAGATGTGAAACTCGGTCGTACCATCTGTGAGAAATTCTACCTTTCCCGCATAGCCCTCCGACGTGATTCGCGCATCCCCATAGCTTGGCACCGGCTTCATGTCGAACAGCGACCGATAAAATTCCGCGACCGCGCCGACATCCTTGGTCGAATAGTTCACGTGGTGGAGTTTCAGTTCCATTGGCTTTTCCTTCCCTACCGTTCAGAGAGCGAACCTACGCCAAAAGCCATCGATCACAAGGGCCCTCGCTTCAACATCGTCATTGCGAGCGGAGCGAAGCAATCCATTGTTTCTTTGCTTTGTGAAATGGATTGCTTCGCTTCGCTCGCAATGACGTTGATGCAGGCTAGGCCCGCTTCTCCCGCTCGAACACCAGCACCAGATTGTTCGCCGGCATTTCCGCGGCCTCGATCAGCTTGAGACCGACGCCCGCCGCCAGCTTCTCCAGCTCCTCGATCTCGCGCACGCCCCATTCGGGGTCGCGGTGGCGCAGGCTGGTGTCGAACACGGCATTGCTGAGCGCGGTGTGCCTGCCGTCGCGCTTGAACGGGCCGTAAAGGAACAGCCGCCCGTCTGGCCCAAGATAACGTGCGGCGCCCGCGAACAGGCCTTCGGCGACGCGCCATGGCGCGATGTGGATGACATTGGCGCAGAACACCGCCAGCAATGGAGCGACGCTGCCGTCATGCAGTTCGGGACACCACGCGGGATCCGACAGGTCAATCCGCAGCGGCGGGCGGACATTCGCGAGGCCCGCATGCGCCCGCCACGCCGCGATGCTTTTCAGATGCGCCGCGTTGAGATCGCTCGGCCACCACAGGATGCCAGGAAAATGGCGGGCGAAATCCACCACATGCTGGCCGGTTCCGCTGCCGGCTTCGACCGCGTCGCCGGATTTATCGGCGAGATACCGCTGCAACAGCGCCCGTATCGCCTGATGGTTGCGGTGAAACGCCGGCGCGTCGAGACGGCCGTCAGGCTCGACCCGCCCGCCATCCTTGCCAAATTCCATGACATACCCGGTCATATCGATGCTGCGTCCGGCCCGTTACCAGCGAGGCTTAACAGCTTTGAGCCGGGATTGCTCCGGTTCCAGCCAGAATCCGGTTGACGTTGCCGCGGTTTGTGACGCGCCCGATTTACTTCAAATTCCCGCAATAGATGCCCTTCAGCACCTGCAGCACGCGCAGCGCGTTCCGGTCGGCGACGCTGTAATTCAGCGTCTGCGAGGTGCGGCGGAACGTCACCAGGCCATCGGCGCGCAACCGCGCCAGGTGCTGCGACAGCGCGGACTGGCTCAGCTTCACCACCGCGACCAGTTCGCCCACCGTCATTTCGCCGCGCGCGGCCAGAAAGCACAGGATCAACAGCCGTTTTTCATTGCCGAGCAATTTCAGCAGCCGCGCCGCCGCGCCGGCCTGCTTCGCCAGCATCTTCAATGCCGCGATATCGGCGGCGTTGATTCCGGCAGCCTCGATTCCATGAGCTTTACTCTTCGCGGCTGCTGCAACTGCTCTCATGGCCCGGTGTCCCGATCGGATATAGGCTACGCCGCCACCGGCGTCCGTCATCACGATAACGCAGCTTCCATGCTTTAGCATTGACTAATTTAGAGGGCGTCGATACGGCTGAACCCGTCATCCAGAGACCATGGCCATGATCTTTCGACAATTGTTCGACAGTGTTTCCGGAACCTACAGCTATCTGCTGGCCAGCCGCGCCGGCGGCGAGGCGTTGATCCTCGATCCCGTGCTGGAGAAGGTCGACCGCTACTGCCAGTTGCTGCGCGAGCTCGATCTGCGGCTGGTCAAGGCGGTCGATACCCATCTGCATGCCGACCACGTCACCGGCCTGGGCGAGCTGCGCGACCGCACCCATTGCGTCACCATCATGGGCGAGCAGAGCAAGGCCGATGTGGTGGCGATGCGGGTTGCCGAAGGCGACAGAGTGACGATCGAGGGCCTCAGCCTCGACGTGATGTACACGCCCGGTCACACCGATGATTCCTACAGCTACCTGATGGGCGACCGCGTGTTCACCGGCGACACGCTGCTGATCCGCGGCACCGGACGAACCGATTTCCAGAACGGCAGCGCGCGGGCTCAGTATGATTCGATCTTCAACCGGCTTTTGAAACTGCCGGACGAGACCTTGGTTTTTCCGGCCCATGACTACAAGGGCGACACCGTCTCGACGATCGGCGAGGAAAGGCGATTCAATCCGCGGCTGCAGGTGCGCTCGGTGGATGAGTATGTCGAGCTGATGGCCAATCTGAAGCTGCCGAATCCGAAGATGATGGACGTCGCGGTGCCCGCCAACATGCATGTCGGCCTGCATCAGGACGATCTCGCCAGGCAAGGACAGGCGCTCACCGCGCAGGAAGGCATCGAAGGCCTCGGCCGGCCCGATATCCTGCTGGTCGATCTTCGCGAAAGCAGCGAACGCGCCAAGCACGGCACGCTGCCCGGAGCACTGCATGCGCCCTATCCCGCGATCGGCGATGCGTTGCGGCCCGGCGGCATGCTGCGCGAGGTGGCCGCGGCGACCGGCCGTCGCATCGTGTTCTTCTGCGCCTTCGGCGAGCGCTCGGCGATGGCGGTGGCAGCCGCCAGGGAAGCCGGGCTTGCCAACACCGCGCACATCGCCGGCGGCATGGATGCGTGGAAGAAAGCGGGCGGGCCGGTCGCGACGGGGTAACATCGTCGTCCCTGCGAACGCAGGGACCCATACCGCGTGATCCATCGATTCAAGGACGCTGTTCGACGACTTGCCGTAACCACGATCATTTGTGGTTATGGGTCCCTGCGTTCGCAGGGACGACGGAAGAATTTTATTTTCCCACCCGCTGCAGCTCCTTCACCAGCACGTCGAACGCTTCGGCCAGCATCACGCCGCCGCATTCGGTCAGCCGCTCGGGAATCACGATGCGCTTTGCCGCCGGATAGAACCGCTCCAGCGCCGGATGCAGCAGGAAAGCCTGACCGTCATCGCCGGCGAAATCGCCGGCCTGCGACACCAGCAACAGATCGGGTCGCGCGCTGACGATCGCCTCCAGCGACGCGAATCCGCCTGACGCAAAACCAAGTTCGCCGGCGGTGTTGAACAATCCGGTTTCGGCCAGCAGCGAGCCGACGAAACTGTCGCTGCCCGCCACCCAGCCGCGCCGCGACAGCGGCAGCACGCGGGTGGGCTTTTCGGCGACGACCCGGCGCGCCCGCGCCAGCGCGGCGTCGAGTTTGGCGATTTCCCTTGCCGCGCGATCGGGATGTCCGGCGATGTCGCCGAGTTCGCGGAGCTGGTCCTTCACCTCCATCAGGTTCCGGGGCACCGCGAGTTCGGCGAGGCGCAGCCCGTGGGCCTTCAACAGCTCCCGGGTCGCGCGCTTGTCGAACGCGCTGGCGACCACGACGTCGGGCTTCAGCACCAGCACATCCTCGGCGCCGCCCGACAGCTTCGGATAATTCCTGGCGTCGCCGGCCACCCAGGCGTCGCGGGAAAACCGGCTGAGGCCGAGAATCTGTTCGGGATCGGCCAGCGCCAGCAGCACTTGGTCGGTGCAGACATTCATCGAGACGATGCGCGGCAGCGGCGCGGATGATACCGGCGCTAACGATGCGCCGCCCATCGCGACCACGGCAAAGGCAATCGATGCAAGGCGCCGGCGCATCAGATTTTCGCCCACGGCACGATCACAGCCGCGCGCTCGAACTCCGCGCGAAAAGCGCTGATCCGGAACACGTTCGCCATCACCTGCTCCGACAGCGCCGCGGCCGGCGTGCCCTGCGCGACGAGGCAGCCCTCCTTCAGAACCAGCAAGTGATCGGCGAAGCGTGCGGCGAGGCCGAGATCGTGCGTCACCACGATCACCAGCACGCCCTGATCGGCGGCGGCGCGCAGGCTCTTCATGACGTCGAGCTGGTAGCGCGGATCGAGCGAGGCGGTCGGCTCGTCGGCCAGGATGACCGGCGCTTCCACCGCGAGCACGCGGGCCAGCGCCACGCGGCTGCGCTCGCCGCCGGAGAGCTCGGTGACGCGGCGCTCGGAAAATTCCACCACATCGGTGGCCTGCATCGCCCGCAGCACCGCCTCGGAATCCTTCGCTGACAAGCGTGCCGGATCGGTGGCGCCATGCGGATAGCGGCCGAGCGCCACGATATCGCGCGCCGGCAACGGCCAGTGCACGATGTGGCCTTGCGGCAGGTAGGCGAAGCGGCGGGCGCGTTCGCGCAAGGCCAGCGACGACAGCGCCTCGCCGCCGACATGAATGACACCGTCCGAAGGCAGCAGCCCCGCCAGTGCGCGCAGCAGCGTGGTCTTGCCGGCGCCGTTCGGCCCCACCAGCGCGACCAGATGCCCCGACGACAGCGTCAGCGAGATATCCTTCAGCACAATGCGGCCGGCCAGCTCGACGTTGAGGCCCTGTGCGGTGAGGAACGCGCTCATGTCACGCCTCCACCGAGCGCACGGCGCTCGCGCCGGATCAGATAGAGAAAAAACGGCACGCCGATGATCGAGGTCAGCACGCCGACCTTGATGTCGCTGGTCGAGGGAATGATGCGCACCGCGATATCGGCCGCCAGCAGCAGTGCCGCACCGGTGAGCGCGCTCGGCACCAACAGCCGCGCCGGATCGTGTCCGATCAGGGGCCGCATCAGATGCGGCGCCACCAGGCCGATGAAGCCGATGGTGCCGGTGACAGCGACCGCGCCGCCGACGCCGAGTGCGACACCTGTGATCACCACCAGCCGGAGCCGGCCGACATCGACGCCGAGGCTCTGCGCGGTCTCCTCGCCGAGGCTGAGCGCGCGGAAGGCGTGGCGCTGACTCCACAGGATGATCGCGCCGGCCACGATGAACGGCAGCGCCAACATGACGTGACGGAAACTGCGGTCCTCCAGCGAGCCAAGCAGCCAGAAGGCGATTTCCAGCACCACGAAGGGATTGCTGGAGAGATTCATCACCAGCGCGGTCGCGGCGCCCGCGAGGCTGGAGATCGCAAGTCCCGCGAGAATGAGAATCAGCAGCCCCGCATTGCGGCCGGCGATCGCCAGCAGCATGAACACCGATACGAAGGCCATCGCGATGGCAGCGACCGGCAGCGCATAGGACCTGACATCGGCGAGCCCGAGCGCGATCACCAGCACCGCGCCGAACGCGGCCGATTGCGGCGCGCCGAACAGCGACGGCGACGCCAGAGGGTTACGCAGCAGGCCCTGCAGCGCCGCACCCGACAGCCCGAGGATCGCGCCGATCGCAAAGCCCAGAATGGTGCGCGGCAGCCGGATCTCGCGCACGATCACCTGAGCAACGTCGCTGCCGCCGCCGAACACGGCCTCGATCACCGCCAGCGGCGACAGCCGTACCGGGCCTGTCCCGAGCGAGATCAGCGCCAGCAGCATGACGAGCGCGAGCAGCGCCATCGTCACGCTGACGCGTCGCCCGGCCCCGATTTCCGCGCTCACCGCGACGTCCCCGGCGTTCATCGACAATTCCTAACCCACATGCGCGGTGCTGATACCTGATTTCAGGTTGGGCAACAGGCACATGCGGCAAAAATAGCGCACTCGTCCAGTGCAGGAGGCGGACACCCCCTCAAGGCGTTGACTCTGCGTTTGACAAACTTCTACCATAATCCTCGACGGTTCCCCTGCCTGGGGATCAAAAGGGAATGCGGTGCGGGAAATCTCCCCAATGCCGCGGCTGCCCCCGCAACTGTAAGCGGCGAATCCTTCGCCATATGCCACTGGGAATCTCGGTCCTGGGAAGGCGACGAAGGGTAACGACCCGCGAGCCAGGAGACCTGCCGTCAGCCGTGGTCACACGCGAAGATGTCGGTCGGGGAGTACAGACATTAGCTTCATCAGTGGTGCGCGAGCATATTGATGAGACTTGGTTCGCTGTGACGTGCCACTGACGTCATACCGAGGTTGAACAATGTCTGCAATCTTCGCCACAGCCGCCCGCCGGCGTCGCATATGTTTGCTTGCCACCACCTTCCTTGCACCTGCGCTGTTCGGTGTTTCAGCCGCGAAAGCGCAGCAAATCGCCCAGGCGCTGCCGCCGATCGAGATCACCTCGCCCGACGAAAACCGCACCCGCGCGAAACCCAAGATCGATCAGGAAACCAGCTCGCGCCGCGTGGTGCCGAGTGCTGTGCCTGCCCGCCGGTCCAACGCCGCACCCGCCGGTGGAACCGCAACGACAAGAGTCCCCGCCGTCCAGCAGTTCAGCGGCATCGTCGGCGCATCGACTTCGGTCATCACCGCAGAGGAAATCAGGCAGTCGCCGGCGCAGACCGTGCAGGAAATCATCGCGCAGACGCCCGGCGTGCAGCTGACCAGCCTGTATGGCGGCGTCAACGGCGTGAAGACCAGCGTCGATCTCAGGGGATTCGGCGCGTTTGCGACCTCCAATACCCTGGTGCTGATCAACGGCCGCAGGGTCAACGACATCGACATGGCCGGGGTCGATTTCTCGACCATTCCGCGCGACTCGATCGAGCGCATCGAAATCACCCGTGGCAACAGCGGCGCGGTGCTGTACGGCGACAACGCCGTCGGCGGCGTCATCAACATCGTGCTGAAGAACGGCGTCGGCGGCCCGCCGGCCACGATGCGCGCCGAAGGCGGCGTCGGCTCGTTCAACGCGCGCATGGCTTCGCTCTCGGTCGCGACCAATTACGGTCCATGGTCGACCTCGTTCTACGGCAACGGCATCAAATCCGACGGCTACCGCGTCAACAACGCGCTCGACCAGCGCAACGGCGTCGGCAATCTCAACTACACCACGCCGGGTCTCACCGCGTTCGCGACCCTGTCCGGCGACGACCAGAAGCTGGGTTTTCCCGGCGGACGCCTGGTCGATCCCTCGATCGGACTCGATCAACTCGCCATCAACCGCCGCGGCGCCGCCACCCCGTTCGACTATGGCAACCAGCAGGGCGCCAACGCCACCGCCGGCTTCACCAAGACCCTGGCGAACGGCGTCGACCTGATCGTCGACGGCGGCGTGCGGGACAAGAAACAGCAGGCCGCCTTCTTCAATCCCTTTGGCAACAGTTACGTCGACGCACATTTGCGGACATGGTCGATCACACCGCGCCTCAGCATCAAGAACGTGATGTTCGGGATGCCCTCGGCGATTCTGACCGGCATCGATTTTTACGACGCCGCCTTCCACCAGGAACGTCCGACGGACAAGGGCACGCCGCCGATCCATACCTACGACCTCGCACAGAAGACCCTTGCCGGATACTGGCAGCACAATATCGGGCTGTTGCCGACGACCGACATCTCGTATGGCGCGCGAATTCAGAACACCACTTTGAGCGCAAGGGATCGTCTCAACGATCCGCCGAATTGCGCCATGTTCTTCACTTGCGGCGCCCAGGCCCTTCCGCTGGATAGCAGCGAAACCCAGCACGCGTTGCATGTCGGTATCGAACATCGCTTCAACGAGATTTTTTCGGTGTTCGGCCGCGCCGCCCGCGCGTTCCGCACCCCGAACGTCGATGAACGCGTATCGTCAGGCCCCGCCTTCGATGCCTTCTTCAATCCCATTCCCGGCAATTTCGCCCTGAAAACGCAGACCTCGCACGACATTGAAGGCGGCTTCCGCGTCAAGTCGGGCGGCTTTCAGCTGCAATCCAGCATCTACAACATGGACCTCGAAAACGAGATCCATTTCATCCCGGCGCTGTTCTACAACGTCAACCTTGACCCGACCCGCCGCTACGGCTCCGAGACCAGCGCCTCGCTGCGGCTCAACGACAGCGTGACGCTGCGCGGCGGCGCGGCCTATACCCGCGCGGTGTTTCGCGAAGGCGCCTTCGCCGGCATGGATGTCCCGCTGGTGTCCCGCTACACCGCCACCGGCGGCGTGACCTTGAACATCTGGCGGAAATATCTCGTGGCGGACGCGACGGTGCGGGCCTGGAGCGAGCGCTTCATGGACAACGACCAGGCCAACACCCAGCGCCGGATTCCGGCCAATGCCACGGTCGATGTCAAGCTGAGCGGCGAATACGGCCACTTCTTCTGGTCGCTCAGCGCCAACAACCTGCTCAACGCGCTGTATTACGACTACGCGATCGCGAGCTCGTTCACGGCCGGCCGCTTCAGCGCCTATCCGCTGCCGGGCCGGACCTACATGGTGAAGGCCGGCGCGACGTTCTGAGCCGCCACATCGAGCCGGTCCCTGTCCGGACCGGCTTGTCCTGACCGCACCAGACGATATTCTCCCGGCCCAACCGCCGGGGGAATATCGAGCGATGAACGCTGCGACCATTGATCTGCTGCACCGGGCGATCGGCGATCCCGACACGCAATGGAGCCTCGGCACCTTCGGCGCCATTGCCGAATTCTCGCGCGATCGCGACGAGCCGGTCATCTTGCGGCAATCCGGCGACGCGGTCTCGGCGGTCACCGCGCGCGGCGGCATCGCCATCCGGCATGATCCGCGCAACCGGGCGCTGGCGTCCGAAAGCATCACCAGGTCGGGCTGGAATCAGCGTATCGCGCTGTGCCTCCCGGAAGCCGATGGCGCGATGGGCGCTCGAGCCGTGCTGACCGAACTCGGCGCCGACGGCGCGGCGTTGCGCGCGAGCGACCGCGATTCAATCCTGTTCGATCTCGGCCTCGGCGCGCCGCATGCGGATTTTTGCGTGCGCATCGGTGATCCCGACACGGCAACGGAACTGCGCCGGCACGCCGGCCGGGCGGTGTTCGAAACAGGCAATCCCGCGATGAGACTGATCCTCGCGGCCAATCCGCATCGCGTATTCATCAGCCGGCTCGGCCGCATCGAGGTCTATCAACCGATCCCGCCGGCCACGGGCCGGAGTCCCGAGGGACCGCATACCCATGTCCTGCCAAAACTGCTGAAGAGCGGCCGGACCCATCCGGCGACCGAGCCGATCCCCGGGGGATGGGTTCCCTGCGCGCATCTTTATCCGCCGCATCCGGCGCGCGATGGATTGGGCGAGGCCCGGCCGTTCGATCCGGCGCGCCATGATGCCTTTCAGTCTGACATTGCACGGTTCGGCAACCCTGAATTTCTCGCCATCAAGCGGCGGGTCCAGGATGCGATAGCAGCGCAGCAGCCGCCATCGGCGATGCCAGGGGATCGCCATGGCCGCGCCGGGATCCGGATCGCGTTGCGCCAGCTGAAGGCCGCCGGCCATGTCTCGCCGGTGTTGCAGTCGTGGCTGCAGGACTTCGATCCCGCAGGCCTCGAAACCGAGGCCGACGAGGCCGACCTTCACCACGATTGAGGATTTGGCCCGAAACCCGGCCCCTTTTGCCTCCCGATCCGGCCTAAAATTGCCCGCTTGCTGGATGATGCATGGTAAGAGGAGGCCGCAGGACGCCGCACCATGATGCGCGCCGTAAAATTCGAGGCACAAGATGGATGACGAACCGAAAACACCGGCCGAATTGAAGGAGATCCGGTTGAACCGACGAGCCGCCCAGGATGCCGAAGGCATCAAGGCGATGGCCGATATCGCGGCTGCCGATATCGCGATCCGGAAGCGGACAGCGGCCCTGCGCGAGGAGCGATTGGCGCGGGAAGCCGCCGAACTCGCAAACCCGCCGGAACCGAAGGCCAAGGCCAAACCCAAGAAGAAGAAGACGACCTGAAATGTCAAAAGAAGATCGCGACCGCGCCGATGCGCGTTTCAACAAGGCCTCGCGTGCGGCCAACGACGCCAAGGTCGTGAAAAACGATCGCGACGTGACGACCAAAGCCGTGCTCGACAACATGGCCAGGCTGAAGGCCTTGCGCCTCGCGCGCGAAGCCATCGCACCGCCCGCGGCGGCCAAGAAGCCGCGCGCCAGATCGTCAACCTCGTCGGCCAAGAAGACGGAAGAAAAGGGCCCGGTGCTGGCCGATTGGCTGGCGGGACGGCAGAGCGGCGGCCACCGGACCTAGGACTCA
This sequence comes from Bradyrhizobium sp., assembly GCF_030693485.1. Taxonomy (GTDB): domain Bacteria; phylum Pseudomonadota; class Alphaproteobacteria; order Rhizobiales; family Xanthobacteraceae; genus Bradyrhizobium. Next base: position 11,724 of record NZ_JAUYAN010000205.1, read on the forward strand.
TTTTCTTCTCCCCTCCTCCCGCGAAGCGGTGGGGAGGGGAGTGAAAAGAAACTACACCGGCGCCGGCCACTCGATCATCGAGCGGGTCTTGGTGGCGGCGTCGTACACCTGCACCTGAAGCATCTGGTATTGATTCTTCAGCGCCATGCCGGCCTCTTCGGCGGCTTCGACGGTGGCGTGGTGCGACTTGAAGTGACCGTCCACCACCAGCGAGTAACCTTCGGTCGGGGCTTTGTCGGCGCGAATGATTTTGCGCGGCTGCTGTTCTTCGGCTTCGATCTTCGGCTTTTTCATCGGGGCTCCAGATCATGATCCAATCGGATCATGATTTCATGTCGTTAAGTTGAGCATGATGTCAGGGCAAACGCTTCGCGTTTGATCCGAGGGAAAACCGGTTCCCGCCTTGCGCTTTTGCGGCGCTTCGGGTCCGGATCATGCTCGGGTTGCGCCTCCCTTTACACCGAACGCCGGAAAAATGCAGGAAAGATTGTCCAACTGCGGCTAATATACTCATCAAACGCAGCGAAATGAGCCGATCAGAGGGATCACATGGGCGGAACCAGCAAGAAAAGCGAGCCTTCCACCAGGAACGACGGCAAACCGAAGAAGCCGCCGCCGACGCCGGTCGAGGACGACGATGACGAGGATGGCGACATGGCCACGCCGAAACGCGACCGCCATGGTGACGACGACGAGCCGCTGTAGGGCAATGTCGATCTGAGCGCCGATCAGGTCCGGTCATCCAGGGGTGCGCGCCCGAGCCACCGCACGCGTTCCCTTGTCCGTCAGGGGCTGCCATGCAGCGGTATTCATGGACAAATAACCGCCAGCCGGTATTTTTGGCGCGCCTTGCCGGGCCGTATTTTCAACGGGGTTGTCAGCTCAGATATGGTCGACGTTCTCGCCGCACCGCAACAGACCAGGAATCAAGGAAAGACGGACAGTTCGCTGCGGACACTGGCGGCGATTTCGCTCGCCCATTGGGTCAGCCATTTCCATCTGTTCGTGCTGCCGATGCTGTTCCCGTTCCTGAAGGAGCAACTCGGCGTCGGCTATATCGAGCTCGGCCTTGCGATCACCGTGCTCGGCATCGTCTCCGGCCTGACGCAGGCGCCGATCGGCTATCTTGCCGACCACATCGGCGCCCGCAAGGTGCTGCTGATGGGGCTGACGCTAGGCGGCTTCGCGCTGATCCTGCTCGGCCTCAATCTGAGCTATCCCTGGCTGCTGGTCTGCGCCGGACTGCTGGGCCTCGCCAACAGCGTCTATCATCCGGCGGATTACGCGATCCTGTCGGCGCATATGGATGAGGCGCGGATGGGCCGGGCGTTTTCGATCCACACCTTTGCCGGCTTCCTCGGCGGCGCGGTGGCGCCCGCCATCATGGCAACCCTGGTGGCGACGGTCGGCGGAACAGGCGCGCTGATCGCGGCCGGCGCCGTGGGAGTGCTGGTGGCGCTGGTGCTGATCGTCGTCGGCATTCCCGACGCCAGCGCCGCCGACCGCCATGTCGACGGCGTGCCGGCGCCAAAGCAAAGCATCATCACGCCGGCCATCATCGTGCTGACGATCTTCTTCATGCTGCTCGGCCTGTCCAACGCCGGCATCAGCAATTTCGGCGTGGTCGCGCTGATGACGGGCTATGGCGAGTCTTTCTCGTCGGCCAACCTGGCGCTGACCGCCTTCCTCGCCTGCAGCGCCGTCGGCGTGCTGGCGGGCGGCTATCTCGCCGACCGCACCAGCCGCCATGGACGGGTCGCCGCCGCATGTTTTGCCGTCAACGCCGCCATCATGCTGGCGATCGCGACCACCACGCTGCCGTCGCTGCTGCTGACGGCGATGATGGCAATCGCCGGATTTCTCGGCGGCGTGATCGCGCCGTCGCGCGACATGCTGGTGCGCAGCGCCGCCCCGCCGGGCGCGGCTGGCCGCGCCTTCGGCATCGTCTCCACCGGCTTCAACCTCTCCGGCATCTTCGGTCCGCTGCTGTACGGCTGGATCATGGACCAGAGCCTGCCGCATTGGGTGTTCGGCGCCTCCGTCGTGTTCATGACCCTGACCGTGCTGCTGGCGCTGGTTACCGACCGCAGGCAACCTGCCCGTGCCGCCTGATGCATTCCTGAGCCGCATCCGGGGCGGTTGACTGCATCAGGGGATCACCCATGATGCCGCAACAAGATTTCAAACCAGGGATGTGACGCCATGGCCTCCAATCCAGATCTCGTGATCCGTGGCGGCAACATTGCCGACGGCCTCGGCGGCGAATTGTTCGAAGCTGATGTCGCGGTCACCGATGGACGCATTACCGAGGTCGGCAAGGTCGCAGGCACCGGCAAGGAAGAGATCGACGCCCGCGGCAAACTGGTTACGCCGGGCTTCGTCGATGTCCATACCCATTACGACGGCCAGGTCACCTGGAGCCAGGACATCACACCGTCGTCGCAGAACGGCGTCACCACGGCGATCATGGGCAATTGCGGCGTCGGCTTCGCGCCGTGCAAGCCGGCCGACCACGTCCGGCTGATCCAACTGATGGAAGGCGTCGAGGACATTCCCGAGCCGGTGCTGAGCGCCGGGATCCCGTGGGCCTGGGAGAGTTTTCCGGACTACATGGACTGGCTGTCGAAGCGCCGCTTCGACATGGATATCGGCGCGCAACTGCCGCACGCCGCATTGCGCGTCTATGTGATGGGCGAGCGCGGCGCCAACCGCGACCCCGCCACCGCGGAGGACAACCGCGCCATGGCCGCGCTGGCCGGCGATGCCGTGCGCGCCGGCGCGCTGGGATTTTCGACCTCACGCACCCTCAACCACCGCACCTCGACCGGCGACTACACCCCGACGCTGAAGGCCGGCGAGGATGAGCTGACCGCGATTGCCGGCGCCATGCACCGGACCGGCCGCAGCGTGTTCCAGTTCGTGCTGGATCTGTCGACCATCAATGAAGACCTGCCGATGATGCTGCGGGTGGCCGAAAACACCAAAATCCCGGTTTCGTTCTCGATTACCCAGAACGACAGGGCGCCGCGGCGCTGGCGCCAGACGCTCGACACCATCAACGAGGCTTCCGCGCGCGGGCTCTCAATCACCGCGCAGATCGCGGCTCGCCCGGTCGGGCTGCTGCTCGGGCTGGAGGTGTCGCGCAACCCGTTCCAGACGCTTCCGAGCTACAAGGCGATCGCCCATCTGCCGCTGGCGGAACGGTTGAAGCGGCTGCATCAGCCCGAGGTGCGCGCCGCCATCCTGAGCGAGACGCCGACCGCGACCGACGATCCGCTGTTCTTCCGGCCGAACTACGACAAGATGTTTCTGCTCGGCGATCCCCCTGATTACGAGCAGCCGCTCGAAAATGCGCTGGGCGCGCAGGCCCGCCGTCAGGGCCGGCAGCCGGAAGAACTGGCCTATGAAGCGATGCTGTCCGACGAAGGCCGCGGCATGCTCTACGTGCCATTCCTGAATTACGCCGACGGCAATCTCGATGCCACCCGCGAAATGTTGTGCGATCCGAATTCGGTGCCGGGCCTGAGCGATGGCGGCGCGCATTGCGGCATCATCTGCGACGCCAGCTTCCCGACCTATCTGCTGACGCATTGGACGCGCGACCGCAGCCGCGGAGAAAAACTGTCGATCCCGTTCGTGGTGGCGGCGCAGTCGCGCAAGACCGCACGCTCGGTCGGGCTGCTCGACCGCGGCGTGATCGCGCCCGGCTACAAGGCCGACATCAACGTCATCGACTACGACAGGCTGCACCTGCATCCGCCAAAAGTGCATTACGACTTGCCCGTAGGCGGCCGCCGCCTGCTGCAACAGGTCGACGGCTACGACGCCACCATCGTATCCGGCGTGGTGACGCAGCGCGGCGGAGCGGCCACCGGCGCGCGGCCGGGCCGGCTGGTGCGCGGCGCGCAAGGCGAGGCGCGGAAATTCGGTGCGGCGGCGGGGTAGCGCCTGCCGGAGGGGGCTGTCTGAACAAAATCGCGAAAACAACCCCATGCAATGAAAGTATGCGCGGTCTTTCCTTCTACCCTCCCCACCACGCGCAAGGGCGCGTGGGTGGAGGGGAGAAGATGCGATTCGCTATGCCGCGTTTCTTCCCTGCGCCGTTTGCGCGCCGAGCAACCCCGCCTCCACCAGCGCGTCGCGGATCCGCGCGATTTCCGCGTCT
>NZ_JAUYAN010000206.1 GCF_030693485.1 Bradyrhizobium sp.
CGACAAACTGCCTAGCCCGGAGATCTGGCAGGCGCTTGCCGGAGCGAGCGAAGACGTCCCGATCGTCGAGTACAAGATCTTGGACAAGGATGTGAAGGGGCCGTTCCTCGAAAAGCTGCCGGCCAAAATGGACGACATGAAAGACCTCAAGGCGCTGGGCTACACCAGCGCCCGCGAGGCTCTCGCCGAGAAGTTTCATATGAGCGAGGGCCTGCTCGCCGCGCTCAACCCCGGCAAGAAGTTCGACAAGGCAGGCGAAGTCATTTTCGTGGCCAATGTGCTGAACAGGCCGGTCAGGCTGACGGTCGGCCGCATCGAAGTCGACAAGACGGGTCAAACGGTGAAGGCATTCGATGCCGCAGGCGCGCTTGTGGCGTTCTTTCCGGCGACGGTCGGAAGCGAAGAGAAGCCGACCCCGACCGGCAGCCTCAAGGTCGTGTCGGCCGATGCCAATCCGAACTACCGCTACAATCCCGACTACAAGTTCAAGGGCGTGAAATCCACCAAGGCATTCACGATCAGGCCGGGGCCGAACAACCCGGCGGGATCGCACTGGATCGGGCTGTCGGCGGAAGGATATGGCATTCACGGCACGCCCCATCCTTCCAAGATCAGCAAAGCCGAATCCCACGGCTGCGTCCGGTTGACCAACTGGGACGCCGCCCTGCTGGGCGCCAGTGTCAAAAAAGGAATTCCGGTAGCGTTCATCGACCATCCGGCCGGCGCGAAAAAACGCTGATTCATCAACACCCCCGCTACTGTACATGGGGTTGTTTTCGATATTTTGGTTTTGGAACCGAATGGAACCATAGGCGTTGCCGACGACAATCGCATGGAGACGAAAATGAGCCGCGGATTGCCCTCAATGACTGCGCTGCTGGGACTGCTTGCTATCGCCGGGTACCAGAACCGGGACAAACTGGCGGAGATGCTCAAGGGGGCCGGCACCAACAAAGCGAACCCCGGTGGCGGGGCCCCGGATTCTCCACTGGGAGGCCTGCTGGGCAATCTTGGCGGAATGCTGGGCGGCGCAGGCGCCGGCGGCCTGCTGAGCGGCGGCATCGGCGAATTGCTGGAAAAGTTCAAGCAGAACGGCGAAGGCGAGACCGCCGAATCCTGGGTCCATGACGGGCCCAACAAGGAAGTCACACCGCCTCAACTGAAAAAAGCGATCGGAGCCGATGTATTGGCGGCGCTGGAGCAGCAAACCGGCCTTTCGCAGGAAGAGCTGCTGGCAAGGCTCTCCCGCGAATTGCCGACCGCGATCGACAAATACACGCCGGGCGGCCGACTGCCCAACGCCTGATCCGAAGCACTGTCATCAACTGTATCAAGAAGGAAGTATCGACATGGGTATCTTGTGGACCATCATCATTGGTTTCGTCGCCGGCGTGATCGCCAAGTTCATCATGCCCGGCGATAACGAGCCATCTGGGTTCATTCTCACCACCATTCTCGGGATCGTCGGGGCCTTCGTGGCGACATTCCTCGGGCAGGCGATGGGATGGTATGGTGCCGGTGAAGGCGCTGGCCTGATCGGCGCGGTGGTCGGCGCAATCGTCGTCCTGGTCGTGTACGGGATGGTGGCCGGCCGTCGTCGCACCATCTAGTTCGAGGCGGCGACGTTCCTGGTATCTCATCGAGCGTCGCCGCCGGGAATTCCTGCCCAGCTAGCTTCCTCGCCGAGCCGCCGCACCGCGTGCCTCGTTGCGGCAGTCAGTACCTTCTGATGGGTCAACAGCGTGCCGTCGACTTCGGAGACAACGCGGGCAATGCGGCTCATGGGCGGGTCCGGCTGCCGGGGCCAAGCCCGAGCTGGCGCACGATATCATCGACGATGGTTTCAACCGTGGCGTCGATCGATACGGTGACAGGATTTTCATTTGGCGCCGGTTTCTCCAGCGTTTTGAACTGGCTGACCAGCAGTGCCGGCGGCATGAAATGCCACTTTCGCGCGGCCAGCCGGGCGGCGATCAGGTCCTGCGTGCCGTCGAGGTAGACGATCCTGACATCGTCACGGCCATGCACGAGAACCTCGCGATAGGCGCGCTTCAGCGCGGAGCAGGCGATCACCGCGCGTTCGCCGGCCGCGCAAACCCGGTCGATCTCGTCGGCAATCGCCTGCAGCCAGGGCCAGCGATCCTCATCGGTCAGGGCATGGCCGGCGCTCATCTTGGCGACATTGCTAGCGGGATGAAACCTGTCGCCATCCTCGAAACGCCAGCCCAGCCGCTCGGCCAGCCTTTCGCCAATGGTGCTCTTGCCGGAGCCGGATACGCCCATCACGATCAGCGCGCATGGCGTTGTGGCGGCTCCGGCCATCTATCCGAGCTTTCGCCAGCTGCGGCCGTCGCGCTCCATCAGGTCATTGGCCTCTTCGGGACCTTCGCTGCCGGGTTCATAGACCTTCAGCCCCTTGCCGCCGGCGTTCCTCCAGGCGTCCAGAAACGGCTGCACCGCCCGCCAGCCGGCCTCGACGCTGTCGGCGCGCTGAAACAGGATATTGTCGCCGATCATGCAGTCGTAGATCAGGGTTTCATAGCCGGTAGAGGGCTCCACCTTGAAATAGTCCTTGTAGAGGAACTTCATCTCGACGCCGTCGATGTCGATCGCCGGTCCCGGCACCTTGGTATTGAACTGCAGCGTGATGCCCTCGGTGGGCTCGGTCGAGATGATCAGGAAATTCTGCGACAGCCGGTCTACCGGCGTGTCGCGAAACATCGCGAACGGCGCCTGCTTGAACTTGATCGCAATCTCGGTGCGCTTGATGCCGAGCGCCTTGCCGGTGCGCAGGTAGAACGGTACGCCCGCCCAGCGCCAGTTGTCGATGGTCAGCTTCAGCGCGGTGTAGGTCTCCGTGGTGCTGCCGGGCCTGACGTCACGGGTCTTGCGGTAGTCGTCGATTTCGGTGTCGCCGACCTTGCCGGCCCGGTATTGCCCGCGCACCGAATTCTGCAGCGCCTCCGCTGCGGTCTGGGTCTGGATCGCCGCCAGCACATTGGCCTTTTCCGACCGTACCGAGTGCGCGTCGAATTTGGTCGGCGGCTCCATCGCCACCAGCGACAGCAGCTGAAACAGATGGTTCGGGACCATGTCGCGCAACGCCCCGGTGGCGTCGTAGAAGCTGCCGCGATGGCCGACGCCCAGTCGTTCGTCGACCGTGATCTGGATATGGTCGATGTGATTGCGATTCCAGATCGGCTCGAACATGCCGTTGGCGAAGCGCAGCACCAGGATGTTCTGCACCGTCTCCTTGCCGAGGTAATGATCGATCCGGTAGATCTGATGTTCGCCGACGAGATCAAGCAATTCGCGGTTCAGGGCCTGCGCGGAGGCGAGGTCGGTCCCGAACGGCTTTTCGACCACCAGCCGGCGCCAGGAACCATTTTCCGTCAGCATGCCGGTGCGGCCGAGCTCCCTGCTGATCGGCAGGAAGCCGCTGGGAGGCGTGGCAAGGTAGAACAGCCGATTGCCGCCGGTTTTCCTGATGGCCTCGATCTCGTCGAGCCGTTCACGCATGGCGTCGAACGAGGCCGGATCTGCCGGATCGGCTTCGATGCAGGTGACGCAGGCCAACAGCCGTCTCGCAATGGCGTCGTCCACCTTTCGGGTCGCAAACTGGTGCAGGCCTTTCATCAGGCTGGCGTTCAGTTCCTCGCTCGACATCGCCTTGCGGGCGATGCCGACGATGCAGAAATGATCCGGCAGGAGGTCATTGGCCGCGAGGTTATAGAGCGCCGGCACGACCAGCCGGTGCGCGAGATCGCCCGTGACCCCGAAAATAACGAACGCGCAGGGATCGGGCTTTTTCTGCTTCGCGTGATTGACGGTCATTGGTGTCAAGCCTTTGGCTTGACGAGATCAGGCGCGTTCTGCTGCACCGGCGCCGGATGCTGCTGCGGTTCCTTGTGGCCTCCGAAACCGTCGCGCATCGCGGACAGAATTTTTTCGGCGAAGGTGTGCTCCTGGCGCGATCGAAACCGCGCGAACAAGGCTGCAGTCAGCACCTCTGCCGGGACCGCCTCGTCGATGGCGGCGTTGACGGTCCAGCGGCCCTCGCCGGAATCATCGACATAGCCCGAATAACTCTCCAGCGTCGGATTCCTGGCCAGCGCCGACGCCGTGAGGTCGAGCAGCCATGACGGGATCACGCTGCCGCGCCGCCAGACCTCGGCGATGTCGGCGATATCGAGGTCGAAGCGATGCTCGGCGGGCAGGGCGTCGATATTGGCGTTGCGCAGGATGTCAAAGCCCTCGGCATAGGCCTGCATCAGGCCGTATTCGATGCCGTTATGGATCATCTTGACGAAATGCCCTGCGCCGACCGGGCCGGCGTGAATATAGCCCTGCTCGATTCGGGCATCGCGGCCTTGGCGTCCCCCGGTGCGCGGGATATCGCCGATCCCCGGCGCCAGGCTTGCGAAGATCGGGTCGAGCCGCTCGACCACCGCCTTGTCGCCGCCGATCATCATGCAATAGCCGCGCTCGATGCCCCAGACGCCGCCGCTGGTGCCGACGTCGACATAGTGAATGCCGCGCTCCTTCAGCGCCTTGCCGCGGCGGACGTCGTCCTGCCAGAACGAGTTGCCGCCGTCGATGATGACGTCGCCGTTCTCCATCCACTTCGTCAGTTCGTCGATGGTCGCCTCGGTGATCCCGCCCGCGGGCAGCATCACCCAGGCGGTGCGCGGCCGCGCCAGCTTCGCGACGAAATCCTGCAGCGAACTGCCGCCCGTTGCGCCCTCGGCCGCGAGACCCGCGACCGCCCTGGCGTCCTTGTCGTAGACCACCGCCGAGTGGCCGTGCTTCATCAGCCGGCGGACGATATTGCCGCCCATCCGCCCCAGGCCGATCATGCCGAGCTGCATGTGAAATACCCCTAGTTCAAGGCTTCCGCGATCGCGGCATCGAGCATCTTCAGTCCCGATGCGAGATCGCCCTTGAGATGCACGCGCAGCGCCCGGCGGCCGCGCCCGGTCAGCACGTCGAAATCGCCGCGGGCCTGTGCCGCCTTGATCACGCCGAAGCTGGCCTTCTGGCCGGGCACCGCGAGATCCTTGTCGTCCTCGGCGGTGATCTGCAGGAACACGCCGCTGTCGGGTCCGCCCTTGTAGGCCTGCCCGGTGGAATGCAGGAAGCGCGGGCCGAATTCGGCGCAGGTCGCGACGTGGCGTTTGTCGCGCACGGCAAGCCGCATGTTCTGCAGGCTGTTGATACGATCGGCATCGCGTTCGATAAAGGCAAGCAACGCCACGTAATCGTCCGCGCCGGCGCGGGCGAGATGGGCCTTCAGCCAGGAGCCGAGATCGCCATTGGCGCCGGCCTTGCGCAGGTCGGCGGCATTCCTGTCGTCGGTGTAGAGATCGGCCCCGGCGGTGGAGATGACGGGCTTTTCCGCAGGCAGTTTGCCGGTCTTCTCGAACGCCGTGGTCAGCTCGCGCGTCTTGATCTTGGCGTCCTCGACGTCGGGCTGGTTGAACGGATTGATGCCGAGCACCGCACCCGCCACCGCGGTCGCCATCTCGAACCGGAAGAATTCCTGGCCGATATGGTCGATCGATTTCATGACGATGCGGACCACTGGATGTCCGGCGGCTTCGAGCGCGGCCAGCCTCGCGTCATGCGCGGCGTCGTCTTCGCCTTCGGTACGGAGGTCGATGAAGAACCGGTCGCGGCCGTAGAGCGCGGGATCGCCGAGCGGCTCGCCGTCGATCGGGATCAGGCCCTTGCCTTCCTTGCCGGTGGATTCCGCGATCAGCTGCTCGGCCCAGGCGCCGAAATCGGCAACTTTTGCGGATGAGAGGATGGTGACCTTGTCGCGGCCTTCGAGCCCGGCCAGGCCCAGGGCCAGGCCAAGCTGCACGCCGGGATTTTCGTGCGGCGGCACGTCGGGACCGCAGGAACGGACCATCGCGAGCGTATGCTGGATCAGGGTGCGGACATCGATGCCGGCGGTCGCGGCCGGCACCAGCCCGAACGGCGACAGCACGGAGTAGCGTCCGCCGATCGTGGGATCGCCGTGGAAGATGCGGGCAAAGCCTTGTTTGGCCGCGACCTTCTCCAGCGACGAGCCGGGATCGGTCACGGCGATGAAGCGGTGGCCAGCCTTGTCGGCGCCGATGGTTTCCGACACGCGCGCGAAGAAATAGTCCTTCATCGCGTTGGGCTCGGTGGTGCCGCCGGATTTGCTGGAGACGATGAACACGGTGTTGGCAAGATTGACGGTGGCTTGCAGGGTGCGGACCTGCGCGGGATCGGTCGAGTCCAGCACATGCAGTTTCGGGAAGCCGGGCCGCTTCGCGAAGGTTTCTGCCAGTACTTCCGGACCGAGGCTCGATCCGCCCATGCCGAGCACCACGGCGTCGGTGAAGTCTTGCCCCTTTACGCGCTGCGCGTAATCCTCGTAGTCGGCGATGTTGGCGGCCGCGGCGCTGGTGAGCCAGCCCAGCCATTTGTGTTCGTCACTCCCGGACCAGACCGATTTGTCGTGCTGCCAGAGCCGGCGGATCTTTCCCGATGCGCGCCACTCCTCGGTGGCCTTCTCGACGGCCTTGGCAATAGTGCTGCCCAGCTTCATCTGCTGGCGGTCGATGCCTGCGCCGAGCACGCTGGCGCGCTTGTGCGCAACCGCGCCATAGAGTTTGTCGGCGGCATCGGCGAACAGCCGGACGCCGTCCCTGACCAGTTCGGCGGCGATGGCATCGAGCGAGATGCCGGATTTTTCGAGTTCGGCGAGAACGCGCTTGGCGTCCTCGATGTTTTGCTCGAGGCTATCGCGCGGCGTGCCATGGTCGCGGAAGGCGTCGAGCGTCGCCGGCGGCACGGTGTTGATGGTGTTGGGGCCGATCAGCTCCTCGACATACAGCACGTCGCTGTAATCCTTGTTCTTGGTGCCGGTCGAGGCCCACAGCAGCCGCTGCGGCTTGGCGCCCCTGGCCGCGAGCTTGTCCCAGCGCGCGCCGGAAAACAGCCGCTTGTAATCCTGGTAAGCCATCTTGGCGTTGGCGATGGCGACCTTGCCCTTCAGCGCGGCGAGGCGTTCCTTCTCGGAGGGGTCGTTGGCGCGCGCGATCTTCTCATCGAGTTCCTTGTCGACCGCGCTGTCGATCCGGCTGACGAAGAAAGAGGCGACGCTGGCGACACGTGAGGGATCGCCGCCGCTCTTGACGAGTCTTTCCAGGCCAGCGAGATAGGCCTCGGCGACCTCCACATAGACCCTCTGCGAGAACAACAGCGTGATGTTGATGCTGATACCCCGGCCGATCAGATACTGGATCGCCGGCAGGCCTTCCGGCGTCGCCGGCACCTTGACCATCAGGTTCTTGCGGCCGACGTCCTTCCACAGCCGCTCGGCCTCGCCGATCGTGCCCTTGGTGTCCATCGCCAGATAGGGCGAGACTTCGAGGCTGACAAAACCGTCTTCGCCCCTCAACTGGTCATAGACCGGGCGCAGCACGTCCGCCGCGTTCTGGATGTCCTCGATCGCCAGATGCTCGAACAGCTCCGCCACCGGACGATCGCCCGTTTTCAAGGCGTTCCCGATCGCGCCGTCATATTCGTCCGAACTGCCGATCGCCTTCTCGAAGATCGACGGATTGGAGGTGACGCCCTTGACGCCGTCGGTGTCGATCAACTGCTTCAGGTCGCCCCTGGCGACGAAGCCGCGGGCCAGGAAATCCAGCCAGACGGCCTGGCCGTGGCTTTCGAGTGCTTTGACGGGATTCATGATGCCTTGTTCTGTTCGAGCGGGATTTATCGCGGTTCCCCGCACCTTTTCTGGCGGAAGGCCGGATTGTCAACACGTCGTTGGGCAACGCTGAGGAGGGGAATATGCGCGTCCCCGGCGTTAACACCATTCACCGCGTATCGATCCCTCCGGGTCATGGCGGTTTGGTGGCGATCCCGGTTTCATGAGGTCGCTCTCGCCGATGATATCCCGGATGGCGGTTGCGAGGCGACCCGGAACTCAGCCTGGGCTCAGGAAAAGCTCGTACAGGTAGACCGAAATTTCGAACATGATCAGGAACACGATCATCGTTTCCAGCCTAATCCCGCGCTGCGCGTCGATCAGTTCGGTGAGTGGGGCCATCATCACTTCGATGGCGTCGAGCCTGCGCGACAGCGCCCTGGCTCGCTTCCTGAAATGGTAGGCTTCGCCCAGACCCTCGTGCAAACGTCTGATTTCGTCATCGTCCAGCAACAACTCAGGTCTGTCTTCCACCTCGACCCGCTCCAGAAGACGATGATGGATCAGCAGGGAATGTCCGACGGTGCGCAGCATCTGGCGTCGCTTCCACGGCAACCGGCCGGAATTGGCGAGATCGGTGGCGAAAGGTTCGAGCACCTCGATGAGTTTCCTGACTTCCTCTTCCTCGAAGGCGAGCGCGACATTCTTGCCAAGCGCATCGACAATGGCAACAAGGCGCGGCGGTGACAGGTTCCGGACGGTAATGGTGTCCCCCGAGACCCCCTCATTCGTTGCGAGCAGGATCTCCGACACGATGATGACGGGCGCGTCCAACCGGCTTTCGACACGATCGCCGAGTTCTTGCAGGAAAGCCTCTTCGTCAACAGGCGAAACTCCGATGAGGACGACGGTTCCGAAGGGCAACAATGCGGCCAAGCCGCCGCCGCCGAGGCGCAGTATCAGCGGCGACGACGTGATTGCTTCTGATTGATGGAAGTCGCCCGCTTCGAGGCTTGCCAGTCTGAGCCGACGGCCAAGGCGGAGCGCGCGAACGGGTAGACGCTGCTGGGAGGTCTCGCCCAGGGGCGTGATCGGGTTGTCGGTCATTTCATCTGGTGCAGCGGTCCGCATGTTCACGACGGGCCATCCGGGAAAGTTCGGCCTGAGCCGCAGACTGGCACGCCGCGGGAAGAACGGGCTTGCGTTACATCAATCTCACGACGAGGCACTTGAGTGAAGCCACCGCAGCGTCTGCCGCTTGCGCCGAACATCTGTCACTTCCTGGCGGGCGGTCACCAGCGAGGCACATCCATCGGTGGCACGGCAAGCCATTTTGACGCAGCGCGCGGCGTTGCGTTGCGGGCGTGCCGGGTCAATCCTCGGTCGCGGCAGGCGCGGGCACGTGCAACGGATCCGTTGTGATCGGGGAATGCCGGCGGGTTTGCGGGGTTAATAGGGCAGGGGAGGAACGCATCATGCACAACAAGACGCTCATCACGCTTCTGATCGGGGCCGTAACGACAGGGCTTTCCGGCATAGCGCTGGCCCAGACGCCGGCACCGGCGCCCGCCGCGCCGCCGCTGTTCGCGACCACCAAGGTCGAGGGCACCGACAACGTCTATATCTTCCGCTATCAGAACCACCAGGCGATGTTCATCGTCACGCCGGCAGGGGTGATCGCCACCGATCCGATCAGCTACGGCCGGCCGCAGGCGGCCAAGACCTATCTCGAGGAAATCGGCAAGATCACCAAGGCGCCGGTCAAATATCTGATCTACAGCCACCATCATTACGATCACATCGCCGGCGGCAAGCCGTTCAAGGATGCCGGCGCCAAGGTGGTTGCCCACAAGCGTGCCAAGGAGCGACTGGCGACGCTCAAGGGCCTCGACGTCGTGATCCCCGACGAGGCGGTGAACGGCAAGCGCACCATCACGCTCGGCGGCACCACTCTGGAACTGGTCGATACCGGGCGCAACCATTCGGATTCGTCGCTGGTGATGTTCCTGCCCAAGGAGAAGATCATCTTCGCCGTCGACTTCAATTCGCTGGGTGCGGTGCCGTCGCGGCTCGCCGTCAACGATTCCTATCCGACCGAATGGGAAGCCTCGTTGAAGCGCACGCTGGCGCTGAAGTGGGACCGCCAGATTCCCGGCCATCCCGGCCCCGGCGGCCGGCTCGGCACAAGGGAGGACATGGAGAAGCAACTCGCCTTCATGACCGACCTTTCGGCCGAGGTAAAAAAGGCCGCCGACGCCGGCAAATGCTTCGATCCCGCGGGAAAAGATGTGCGCCTGCCGCAATACGGCACGCTGACCGGCTATGAGGCGAATATCGAGTGGAATATCCACCGCTGGTGCGGCTATTGGGGCCGCGGCATCTGATGGCCGGCGGCTAGTGCACCGTTCGGTGACGTGAAGGGCCGGCGCGGCAGGCCAGCGCATGGAGCTGATGAAGCTCGGTTTCGAGATGCTCGTTGACCAGCAACAAGGCTTCAAGGGCGCCGCGCATGTTGCCATCGCACGCCGAGATAATCTTCTCGATCGCCATTTCAGTTCGCTTGGAAGCCATTTGTATTCCCCTGCATACGCTACGCCCGTGGAGCCATATCCAACAGAGATTGGGGCGGAATTTCGGGTGGGAAAAGATCATTTGGAGGCGTGGAGCCACGATAGTCGGGCAGTCCGTCGTCCGTAGGGCGGATTCTCTTAATCCGCCAGCTCGGATGGATCGGCGGGTTAAAGTGAACCCGCCCTACGCGAGCTGAAATGCCGTCATGCGGCGCCGGCAAATCTTCACGCCGCTCGTAAGAGGGGCAACGTCAGGCGCGGCTTCCAGCAAGCTCCGAACAAGCTTTCCCTATCGCGCTTCCAACCGCAAATCAGGCCACGCGGAATGATGGAATAGTGCCGGTGATTTGCCCGACGTGTCAAAATGTTCTGCGAGATCGCTCAAAGCGCAAATCGAGCTGATACAATCATTGCATGGGGTTGTTTTCGATATTTTTACTTTGGGGCGAGCGCCTGCGACAAATTAGCCCGTCGGGCAAGATTTCGCTTTTCCAGAAACCCAAATCACCCGTATGACTCACCCATCCTGTTCCTGAGGAAGGGGCGTTGGCCATCGTTACCGAACGCTGGGATGGGATGCGGTGGACGCGGCGGCATCGGGCGCGGATGGGATTGCAGGGCGGGATAAACTCCGTGAGCGGTCTTCAGGACGTAAACGAGCGGTGCCGAAGCGTACGGCAAAAGCGTGTGGACCCGACGCATCACTGGTAGGCGTCAAGTCTTGCGGAGGTGCAAAGGCCCAACCGGGCCGGAGCGCCGGTTTCCGCGAGGCGACGGAGGCGACAAAGGCCATAATTCTCCGGGGTGAGCGCGTGATAAGCCGTCAAGCCATTGCGCAGGGAATGTCGGATGTTCTCCGCTGCCCTGTATGCTCGTGTGCAGCTTTTTTCGTACGACTTCGCACACGAGACCGCGGGTGCAGCGCGCATCCGGCATTCCCTGCTCCCTCGTTCTTGAGGGAGAACGATATGCAAACCTCGGGCAAATCATGCCG
>NZ_JAUYAN010000207.1 GCF_030693485.1 Bradyrhizobium sp.
CCCAAGGGCCGCAACGTCGTGCTCGACAAGTCGTTCGGCGCACCGCGCATCACCAAGGACGGCGTCACCGTCGCCAAGGAAATCGAGCTTGAAGACAAGTTCGAGAACATGGGCGCCCAGATGGTGCGCGAAGTGGCCTCCAAGTCGGCCGACGCAGCCGGCGACGGCACCACCACCGCGACCGTGCTGGCCGCCGCCATCGTCCGCGAAGGCGCCAAGGCCGTTGCCGCCGGCATGAACCCGATGGACCTGAAGCGCGGTATCGACCTCGCGGTGGAAGCCGTGGTCGCCGACCTCGTCAAGAACTCCAAGAAGGTCACCTCGAACGAGGAAATCGCCCAGGTCGGCACCATCTCCGCCAACGGCGACTCCGAAATCGGCAAGTTCCTCGCCGACGCCATGAAGAAAGTCGGCAACGAGGGCGTCATCACGGTTGAAGAGGCGAAGTCCCTCGAGACCGAACTCGACGTCGTCGAAGGCATGCAGTTCGACCGCGGCTACATCTCGCCCTACTTCGTCACCAACGCCGACAAGATGCGCGTCGAATTCGACGACGCCTACATCCTGATCAACGAGAAGAAGCTCTCCAACCTGAACGAACTGCTTCCGCTGCTGGAAGCCGTGGTCCAGACCGGCAAGCCGCTCGTCATCGTCGCGGAAGACGTCGAAGGCGAAGCGCTCGCCACCCTCGTCGTCAACCGTCTGCGTGGCGGCCTCAAGGTTGCCGCCGTCAAGGCTCCGGGCTTCGGCGATCGCCGCAAGGCCATGCTGCAGGACATCGCCGTTCTGACCGGTGGTCAGGCGATCTCGGAAGATCTCGGCATCAAGATGGAGAACGTTACGCTCGCCATGCTCGGTCGCGCCAAGAAGGTGATGATCGACAAGGAGAACACCACCATCGTCAACGGCGCCGGCAAGAAGTCCGACATCGAGGCCCGCGTCACGCAGATCAAGGCGCAGATCGAGGAAACCACCTCGGACTACGACCGTGAGAAGCTGCAGGAGCGTCTGGCCAAGCTCGCAGGCGGCGTCGCGGTGATCCGCGTCGGCGGCGCGACCGAAATCGAAGTCAAGGAGCGCAAGGACCGCGTTGACGACGCGATGCATGCGACCCGTGCGGCGGTTGAAGAAGGCATCGTACCGGGCGGCGGCGTCGCCTTGCTGCGCGCCTCCGAGCAGCTCAAGCGCATCAAGACCGCGAACGACGACCAGAAGACCGGCGTCGAAATCGTCCGCAAGGCGCTGTCCTGGCCCGCTCGCCAGATCGCGATCAACGCAGGCGAGGACGGCTCCGTCATCGTCGGCAAGATCCTCGAGAAGGACCAGTATTCGTACGGCTTCGACTCGCAGTCGGGCGAATACGTCAACCTGATCTCGAAGGGCATCATCGACCCGACCAAGGTGGTTCGCGCGGCGATCCAGAACGCAGCCTCGGTTGCGGCTCTCCTGATCACGACCGAAGCCATGGTCGCCGAACTGCCCAAGAAGGGCGGCGCCGGCGGCGGCGGCATGCCCCCGGGCGGCGGCATGGGCGGCATGGATTTCTGATCCAGGCTTCCCTACGCAAGTATCGAGAATGCAGAACCCCGGCAGCAATGCCGGGGTTTTGTTTTTCCGAGGTGCAATTGCACGCGACAGGTCGATCCGGTCGACCTTTTCAACCAACCGCTGCAGAGACCCCAACCGGCCATCCAGAACGCGAGCCGGCCGGGCCCGAGCCGATTCCCCAGCTCAGGTCGCGCGCGCCGAGGTGTGGCGCTCGGTCGCACCCCGTCGAATTGACCCCCTGTGATCCCGTCACATAATGGCGCGGTCATGCCGGCCTCACGGCCGTGTCGAGACGCAAAAATCCGCACCGGCGCAGGGGGCTGCCGCCGTGAGGAGATCAAGCGCAAGCGAGAAACTGCAAGGCCTC
>NZ_JAUYAN010000210.1 GCF_030693485.1 Bradyrhizobium sp.
GCGGCAGCAATTCCGGCAGCACGAAGAACCAGAGGAAGAGCTGCACCAGCAGCGGCATATTGCGGAAGAATTCGACGTAGGCGAAGCCGATCCAGGAGGCGGTCTTCGACGGCAGCGTCCGCAGCACGCCGATAACAGAGCCGAACACCAGCGCGATGATCCAGGCGAACACCCCGGTCTGGATGGTCAGCCACAGTCCCCTGAGCAGCATATCGAAATAGGTACCGGTCCCCCCCGGGGCCGGCTCGAAGAAGATGCTCCAGTTCCAGTTATAGCTCACGAAGGCCTACCGTCCGTTATGCCGCCGAAACGTGCCCATGCAATGGCCGGGCCATTGCATGGGCAGAAGCACCCGTTTGCCTATTTGTAGGAATCCGGATCCGCCGAGTCCGACGGTTTGGCGAACTCGTTCTTCAGCTTTGCGTCGATCGGCACATTGAGGTTCAGGCCCTTGGGCGGGATCTTGGACATGAACCACTTGTCGTAGATCTTCTGGCCCTCGCCGCCCATATAGAGCGCAGCCGTGGCCGCATCGACCACCTTCTTGAAGGCCGGGTCGTCCTTGCGCAGCATGATGCCGTAAGGCTCCGGCTTGGAGAATGCGTCACTCGAGATGACGTAATCGCCCGGCGCCTTCGAGCCGGCAACCAGGCTCGCCAGCAAAATATCGTCCATCACGAAAGCCACGGCGCGGTCGGTCTCGACCATCAGGAAGGCTTCGGCGTGATCCTTGGCCGGGATGATGTTGATGCCGAGCTTGCGTTCGGCGCTGGCTTCAGTGAGCTGCTTGATGTTGGTGGTACCCGACGTGGAGACCACCGCCTTGCCCTTGAGATCGTCGATCGAGTTGATCTTGCTGGATTTCTTCGTGACGTAACGGCTCGCGGTCAGGAAGTGGGTGTTGGTGTAGGCGACCTGCTTCTGCCGCTCGGCGTTGTTGGTGGTCGAACCGCATTCGAGATCGATGGTGCCGTTGGCGAGCAACGGAATGCGGGTCGATGAGGTCACCGGATTGAGCTTGACCTCGAGCTTGTCGAGCTTGAGCTCCTTCTTCACGGCATCGACGATCTTGTAGCAGATGTCCATGGCGTAGCCGATCGGCTTCTGGCTGTCGTCGAGGTAAGAGAATGGGATCGACGAGTCGCGGTGGCCGAGGGTGATGGTCCCGGTGTCCTTGATTTTTTTCAGCGTCCCGGTGAGTTCCTGCGCCATCGCCGGTCCCGC
>NZ_JAUYAN010000216.1 GCF_030693485.1 Bradyrhizobium sp.
GAAGGGAATGGTGATGACGTCGGCCAGCACATTGTCCGGCGTGCCCTTCGCATAGGCGACCGAAACCGGGGCGTTGCGGCCCCAGGCTTCCGGAGTGGGATCGAGGCTGACTTCGGCATAGTCATAGGAGCCGTGATAGGCACCCTCGCACTTGGCTATTTTCGGCCGCCTCGTGAAGGCACGCGCGGCCTTCAGCGCCATCATCACGGCTTCGGTGCCGGAATTGGTGAAGCGCACCTGCTCCACCGACGGCAGCCGCGCCGCCAGCAATTCGGCGAGATCGATCTCGGACTCCGTCGGCAGCCCGAACGCCGATCCCAACGCGAGCTGCCTGGTCGCCGCCGCCAGCAGCGCCGGATGGGCGTGACCGTGGATCAGCGCGGTGAAATTGTTGATGCAGTCGATGTATTCGTGGCCGTCGACATCGAACACCCGGCAGCCCTCGCCGCGCGCGGCATAGATCGGGTACGGCTTCATGAACACGGTGGTGCGGGTGTTGCCGCCGGGCAGGCTCGACAGCGCGCGGGTGTAGAGGTGCTGGGAGCGGGAATTTGGATCGGGAAACATCTTGGGCTTGTCCACGGCGGTATTGCTGATCGGGCTTATGCACTAACACTGCGGCGGGCGATCCTGCCATCTTATTGAGCAGATGCGGTACCCAGGGAATGCATATGGACAACTAAAACGGCGATCGCTGCGTGCGATCGATCCTCGTTTGACGACCGCCTGCGGAATCCCTACCGTCCCCGGCAAGCCGCATCCGCGGCCCTGTGCCCATGGAATGCAAACGACCCCGGTGCCTATGGCTCGACCGAGCGCGACAGAAAAAAATCCATGAGCGCCCCCGATCCGCTGCTGCCCGACGAGCCCTGGCCCCAACGCGTCTCCCGGATTTTCGCCTGGCTTGCCGGCGGCTGTATCCTGTTCGGCTGCGGCGCGCTGATTTCGGTCGATGTCGTCACACGCTTCATCTTCAGGCGCGGCATGATCGAGAGCTTCGAAATCTCGGGCTACATGCTCGCGGCCTGCATCGGTCTCGGCCTCGCCTTCACCGTTACCTCGAAGTCCAACATCCGGGTCGACATCCTGCTCGACGCCTTGCCCTATCGGCTGCGCGCCGCCTGCGACTTGCTGGCGGCCTTTGCGCTCGCGGTCATCGCCGTGGCGCTGGTGTGGTTCTGCTGGAAAACCCTGGCGCAATCGTGGAGCATGAATGCAAGGTCGACCTCCATCATGCAGACCCCGATGGTGCTGCCGCAGGGCATCTGGTGGATCGGACTGTTCTGGTTCGCTTTCATGGCCATGCTGCTGCCGTTGCAGGCCATCCTGCGGTTTCTGGCCGGAGACCAGCGCGGCTTCGACAAAATGATCGGCAGCCTGCGTGTTTCCGACGAACTGGAACAGGCCGGTATCGATATGGCCAAAATCGAGGCGAAGACTGAGCCGAAGCCGGAGGCGTCGCAGCCATGATCGGCACCGCATTCAGCCTGCTGATCGGCCTGATGGCGCTCAGCCTGCCGGTCGCCGCCGCGCTCGGGATCATGGGCTATGTTCTGTCGCAGAAATACGCGTTCTTTCCGCTGACCGGCGCGCTTGGTGAGCTGGCCTGGAATACCTCGAACGACTTCATCCTGATCGCCGCCCCCATGTTCATCATGATGGGCGAGCTGATGCACCGCTCCGGCATGAGCGAGCGTCTGTTCACCGCGCTCGCGCCGTGGTTTGCGCGAATTCCGGGCCGCCTGATCCACACCAACATTGCCGCCAGCGCCATCTTCGCCGCCACCTCGGGTTCATCGGTGGCGACCGCGGCGACCATCGGCACGGTGGCGATCCCCAACATGGCGAAGGGCGGCTACAATCCGCCGCTGTTCCTCGGTTCGATCGCCGCCGGCGGTACGCTCGGGATCCTGATCCCGCCATCCATCAACATGATCATCTATGCGGTGTTGACCGACACGTCGGTGGCCCAGCTCTACGCCGCGGGGTTCATTCCCGGCTTCATGCTGGCGGGGCTGTTCTCGCTGATGGTGTTCGCCATCGCGCTCTGGCGGCCGGGGCTGGCCGGCCCCGCCGTCGAGACCGCCGGACTGTGGCCGCAACGGATCGCCGGGCTGAAACATCTGGTGCCGCCGCTCGGCCTGTTCCTCATCGTGGTCGGCTCCATCTACATCGGCATAGCCACCCCGACCGAGGCGGCGGCGCTCGGATTGATGGCGACGCTGGGCCTCGTGGCGGCCAATGGCCAACTGACCTTGCCGGTGCTGGTCCGCGCCTTCGAAGGAACGGTGCGAACCACCTGCATGATCATGTTGATCATCATCGCCGCCTTTTTCCTGAACTTCGTGATGGTCTCGATCGGCCTGGTCAAGGCGGTGACCGATTCAGTGCTGTCGCTCGGCTTGCCGCCGTGGGCGATGCTGCTCGCGATCATCGCGTTTTATCTGGTGCTCGGCTGCTTCATGGAAACGCTGTCGATGATGATCGCCACCACGCCGGTGGTGGTGCCCGTCATCACCGCCATGGGCTACAGCCCGATCTGGTGGGGCATCATCTTCGTGATCCTGATGGAGGCGGCGCTCATCACCCCGCCGGTCGGCCTGAACCTGTATGTGGTCCAGTCCGTACGCGGACCCGGGCCGTTCTCGGACCTGTGCATCGGCTCCCTTCCATTTGTCGGCGCAATGATCATGATGATCGGCATCCTGATTGCTTTCCCCGAGCTCGCGCTGTGGCTGCCGAGCCTGCTGCAACCGACGAAATAGCCGGCCGACCAGGCCGGCCAAGCCCTCAAGGAGACCTGATCATGTCGAAACGACCCGTTCTTGCCGCGCTTGCCGCAACTGCTGCCATCGGCCTCGCGCCGCTGCCCGTGGCGGCCCAGACCCAGGGATTGCCCGCAACCTCGTTCAACGTGGTCGGCAGCATTGGCAATCTGTCGATGTATCTCAACCGCGAAGTACCGTTCTGGAACGAGACGGTGCCGAAGGAATCCGCCGGTGCGATCAAGGTCCAGCTGAAATCCTTTACCGAACTCGGCCTGAAGGGGCCCGAAATCTTCCGGCTGGTGTCTTCAGGCACACTGCAATTCGCCACCACCGTCCTGAACTACAATTCCGGCGAAGTGCCGATGAACGAGGCGGCCGACCTGGTCGGCCTGGTCGGCTCGGTGGAGGAATTGCAGAAGACCATCGAGGTGCTGCGCCCGAGCTATGCCAAATTCCTCGAGGAGAAGCACGGCTTGAAGCTGCTCGGCTTCGGCACCTATCAGGCCCAGGTGATCTACTGCCGCGATGCCTTCACCAACGTCGCCGACCTGAAGGGACGCAAGGTGCGCGCGTCCGGCGCCTCGCAGCAGGCATTCGTCTCCCACATCGGCGGCTCGCCGATCACCATTGCGTTCGCCGAAGTGCAACCGGCGCTCGGCAGCGGCGTGATCGATTGCGCCATCACCGGCGCGCTGTCCGGCTACCGCTCGAAGTGGCATGAATCGGCCAAATTCATTTCGCCGATGCCGATCAATTTTGGCCTCGCCGCCCACTTGGCCAATCTCGCATGGTGGAAAACGCTGGACCCGAAGGTGCAGGCGTTCCT
>NZ_JAUYAN010000272.1 GCF_030693485.1 Bradyrhizobium sp.
AACGCGCCAGGGAATTCGCCGCGGCGTCCAAGCGCAACGGCAACGGCAAGGCCATCGCGCTGGCGCCGCTGTCACGCAGCTTCGACGACAGCGGCATCCGCTACGGTTTTATCAGCGTCGACATCGACCGCGCGGCGCGTATAGCCACCATCTCGATTCAGGCGCCGGAGGCGGCGCCACCCGCCGATATCGACGGCATGATCGGGCAGGGTGCTTCGTTCTGGCCGCTGCAGGTCGCGCGCGAACTCGACGACGCCATCCTGCATCTGCGCATCAACGAGCTCGAAACCGCGATGCTGGTATTCAAGTCGCATGGCGACCGCGCCAATGTGCTGGCTTGTGACGCCTTCCTGGAGGCCAACAAGGCGCACTGGCTGGTCAACGAGATCAGGCAATACTGGAAGCGGGTGCTGAAGCGCATCGACGTCACCTCGCGCACGCTGGTGACGCTGGTGGAGCCCGGCTCCTGCTTCGTCGGCACGCTGGCCGAACTGGTGTTCGCGGCCGACCGCTCCTACATGCTGATCGGCTCGCGCCAGGGCGACAACCGCAGCCCCCCGACCATCGAACTTTCCGCGATGAATTTCGGACCCTATCCGATGAGCCACGGCCTCACACGCCTGCAGTCGCGCTTCCAGGCCGACCCGGAAGACGTCGCGCGCGCGCAGGCCAAAATCGGCGAGGGGCTCGATGCCGAGCAGGCCGAGGCGCTCGGCCTCGTCACCTTCGCGCTCGACGATATCGACTGGGACGACGAGGTCCGGGTGTTCTTCGAGGAGCGCACCTCGTTCTCGCCCGACAGCCTCACCGGCATGGAAGCCAATCTGCGCTTCGTCGGTCCCGAGACCATGGAATCGAAAATCTTCTCGCGCCTGACGGCGTGGCAGAACTGGATCTTCCAGCGCCCCAACGCGGTCGGCGAGGACGGCGCGCTGCGCCGTTACGGCACCGGCCAGAAGGCGCAGTTCGATATGACGCGGGTCTAAAAGCAGGCACCGCCATCATCCTGAGGTGCGAGCCTTGCGCAGCAAGGCGAGCCCCGAAGGATGGATGCGGAAACAATCATCGTAGAAGCATCCTTCGAGGCTCGCGCAAGAGGCGCTGGCACCTCAGGATGACGGCGGAACAAGACGCGATGCGCGCCACGACGGCACCAGGGAGAACGCCATGAACATCATGAACGTCGACTACTCCACCAAGATTCCCAACAACGTGAATCTCAGTGAGGATCGGCAGGTGCTCAAGGCGCTGGAGGGCTGGCATCCCGGTTACATGAACTGGTGGGGCGACATGGGTCCCGAGGGCTTTCAGCAGTCGCTGGTCTATCTGCGCACCGCCTATTCGGTCGATCCGCGCGGCTGGGCCAAGTTCGACTACGTCAAGATGCCGGACTATCGCTGGGGCATCCTGCTGGCGCCGCAGGAAGAGAACCGCGTCATCCCGTTCGGCGAGAACTTCGGCAAGCCGGCCTGGCAGGAAGTGCCGGGCGAGCATCGCGCCATGCTGCGCCGCCTGATCGTGATCCAGGGCGACACCGAGCCGGCCTCGGTCGAGCAGCAGCGCCATCTCGGCAAGACCGCGCCATCGCTCTATGACCTGCGCAACCTGTTCCAGGTCAATGTCGAGGAAGGCCGCCATCTCTGGGCGATGGTCTATCTGCTGCAGAAATATTTCGGCCGCGACGGCCGCGAGGAAGCCGACGACCTGTTGCGCCGCCGCTCCGGCGACGCCGATTCGCCGCGCATGCTCGGCGCCTTCAACGAGGCGACGCCGGACTGGCTGTCGTTCTTCATGTTCACCTATTTCACCGATCGCGACGGCAAGATGCAGTTGCACTCGCTGGCGCAGTCCGGCTTCGATCCGCTGTCGCGCACCTGCCGCTTCATGCTGACCGAAGAGGCGCACCACATGTTCGTCGGCGAGACCGGCATCAGCCGCATCCTGCAGCGAACCTGCGAGGCGATGAAGGCCGCCGGCATCAGCGATCCCAACGACGTCGCCAAAGTCCGCGCGCTCGGCGTGATCGACCTGCCGACCATGCAGAAGAAGCTCAATCTGCATTACACGCTGTCGCTCGATCTGTTCGGCTCGGAAGTCTCCACCAACGCCGCCAACGCCTTCAATGCCGGAATCAAGGGCCGCTACCGCGAGACCCAGATCGAGGACGACCACCAGTTGAAGAACGACACCTATCCGGTGCTGAAGCTGGTCGACGGCGTGATCAAGCGGGTCGACGAGCCCGCGCTCACCGCGCTTAACATGCGGCTGCGCGACGACTACACCCAGGACTGCGCCAAGGGCATGCTGCGCTGGAACAAGGTGATCTCGACGGCCGGCTATGATTTCAAGCTGACCCTGCCGAACGTCGCGTTCCATCGCCAGATCGGCGAGTTCAGGGACATCCACGCCACGCCCGACGGCCTGCTGATCGACGACGCCACCTGGAACAAGCGCAGGAACGACTGGCTGCCGTCGGTGGACGACGGCGATTTCATCGC
>NZ_JAUYAN010000218.1 GCF_030693485.1 Bradyrhizobium sp.
GGAGGCGTAGACTTCGATCTTGAAGCCCGCCGGCAGTTTTATCTTTTTCATCATCGCGGCGAGTTCGGCGTCCGATGCGCCGGTCGGCGGACCCGACGGAGGCGCCTGTCCCTTCTGGGCTTCGATCTCGTCGCCGAGGAACCAGTCGGGCGGCGGATTGGCCCAGAAGTCCTTGGTGCCGGCATCGTTATTCTTCAGCGGCCTTTGCTGCGCGCCGGCCTGACTGGCCCCCGCCACAAAGGCAATCGTCGCGAGCGCAAGAATGGATCGATTGAAAGCCGATTTCATCGCGTCACTCCCCTATGCAGCCGGTGTGGCTGCGCGTGTTGTTTTTATTTTGTCTTGAACGGTTCAAGAGCCGAACCCTGGTCTGTGGTGAGGTGGATCAGACGCAGCAATGCTAACACATCTTCCGCGGGTGAGAAGCGCGCGCTGCGCGGCCCTGACAGAACGAAGCAAATTGATGGAATTTTTTTCAAACAGGTCCGTGGCAAGCGCCTGGCGTCAGGCCACGCTGCATTGCGGCGCCAAGGCCCGGCGCGAACTCGGCTGGAAGCCGAAGTATCTCGACCCGGAGGCTGAAATCACGGCGCTGCCGAGCCCGCCGCAACCTCTGACCCAAAAACGAAAGGCCCGCTGAAACAGCGGGCCTTCGTCAAACTTTGCCACTTCAAAAATTCTGGAGCGGGCGAAGGGATTCGAACCCTCGACCCCGACCTTGGCAAGGTCGTGCTCTACCACTGAGCTACACCCGCATCCGATGACTTGACGGCGCACGCACCGGCAACGGGCAGAGCTATGCCAAATGCGGCCCATGAATGCAACAGCCCGCGCGAGGTCCGGAATCGGGCCTGTCAGGGGCTATCGACGGCATTTCGCGGCATTTCCGCCCGAAGGCCCCGGGGTTCGGGTTCCACCGATTGCAAATTGGCCGTCCAGGGGCCAATTAGGGCGCAGGGCGTGCTAGATTGGCCGCCTATCCGAAAAGACATCAGACGAGGATCCCCCGTGACGATCATTGAGCAGGGCAGCGGACCGGCGCCCCAGGCGGCGCCCGATTTGATCAAGGAAACCACCACCCAGACGTTCGTAAAGGACGTGATCGAGGAATCGAAGCGCCAGCCGGTGCTGATCGACTTCTGGGCGCCGTGGTGCGGCCCCTGCCGCCAGCTCACCCCGATCATCGAAAAGGCGGTCCGCGCCGCCAAGGGCAAGGTCAAGCTGGTCAAGATGAACATCGACGAGCATCCGGCGATTCCGGGCCAGATGGGCATCCAGTCGATCCCGGCCGTGATCGCCTTCGTCAACGGCCAGCCCGCCGACGGCTTCATGGGCGCGGTGCCGGAAAGCCAGGTCACCGCCTTCATCGACAAGCTGACCGCGGGCATGCCGGGCACCGGCGAGCCCAATATCGCGGAGATCCTGCAGGAGGCCGAAGCCGTTCTCGCCGAGGGCGACGCCGCGACGGCGGCGCAGATCTATGCCGAGGTGCTGGCGGCGGACGCCACCAGCATCCCCGCGCTGGCAGGACTGGCAAAATCCTACGTCGCGACCGGCGCCATCGAGCAGGCCAAGCAGACCATTGCGATGGTGCCGGAATCCAAGCGCAGCGACGCCGCGGTCAAGGCGGTGCAGGCCTCGATCGATCTGGCCGAGCAGGCCAAGGCGGTCGGCCCGGTCACCGAGCTCGAACAGAAAGTCGCCGCAAACCCGCTCGATCATCAGGCCAGATTCGACCTGGCGACCGCGCTCAACGCTGCGGGCAACCGTGCCGAGGCGACCGAGCAGCTGCTCGCGATCGTCAGAAAAGACCGCAAGTGGAACGAGGACGGCGCGCGCAAGCAGCTGGTACAGTTGTTCGAGGCCTGGGGCCCGGCCGATGAAGCCACCATCGAGGGGCGCAAGCGGCTCTCGACGATCCTGTTTTCCTAAAGCGCGCTGATTCGAGCCGAGCACCGGGACCGCCAATGCCGATCAATGCCGAATATCGCGGACCCGGCGACCTTCCCGAGGTGATCCCGGTGTTTCCGCTGCCCGGCGCGCTGCTGCTGCCGCGCGGCCAGATGCCGCTCAACATTTTCGAGCCGCGCTACCTTTCGCTGGTCGACGACTCCTTGCGCGACGGCCACCGGCTGATCGGGATGATCCAGCCGGATTTTTCCCACTCGCGCGACGAGGCGAAGCCGGCGCTGTTTCGGGTCGGCTGCGTCGGGCGCATCACCCAGCTCGCCGAGGCCGGCGACGGCCGCTACATCCTCGAACTGACCGGCATCGCGCGCTTCAAGGTGATCGAGGAACTGACGGTGTTGACCGCCTACCGGCAATGCAAGGTGAACTATTTTCCCTACCTCGACGATTTCACCGCGCGCAAGGGCGAGGAAGCAGTCGACCGCGAGGCGCTGCTGACGGTGCTGACCGATTTTCTGAAGGCCAACAATCTCAAGGTGGACTGGGAAGGCGTCGAGAGCGCCCCCAACGAGGCGCTGGTCAACGCGCTGGCGATGATGTCGCCCTACGGCGCGCCGGAAAAGCAGGCGATGCTGGAAGCCCCGGATCTCAAGACCCGCGCCGAGATTTTGATCGCGGTGACCGAGATGGATCTGGCGAAGAAGCGCACCAGCGGCGACACGGGATTGCAGTAGCCGGGACTCACGCGGCCCGGACAGATGCGAGAAACTGGTTCACCTCCAGCTTGAGCCGGTTGCTTTCGGCTCGACCGCGACTGGGCCGAGGGAGCACCTGCGACGAGGCGGAGCCGGTTTCGGCGGCGCCGTGATTGACCTGGAAAATGCTCGCCGCCGTCTGATTGGTGACTTCCAAGCAGCACCAATGAATTCTCCTTCATTCGGTCGTTGATGTCGAATGAGGATGATTGCCGCGATTTCGCGCAGGCTAGCTAGAGTTTCAGCGCCATTTCCCGAGCAGTCCGGAGCAGCTGTTCGATAATGCTGACTTGAACGCAAAGGCTGTTTTTCGAGGCAGGATCATCCGTTCGCGTGACAATCTGACGCGCGTGCTGTGCCGCGGTGTCGAGCAACAGGATGGAGCGAAAAATTTCCACCTTTGCCTTTGCCTGCATGCCCATGATCCGGGAGTGCAGTTGTACGAGGTCGGCCTCCTCGATGTATGGCGGCGGCATGCCTGCCTCGCTTCGCTCCGCCCGGAGGCTAACTACATTTGACATTGGTTCGACCCGTCGATCCTGAGGAGAGCGCCCGGCAATGAGGGCCGACTGCCAGAATAGTTCATCAGGGTTATTACGGGCTTAGACCGTTTAGTGACGGCACAGCCGGATTCCGCCAAAACGGGAAGCCACGATTAACCGGCTAACGGAACGCCTGGCGGTATTTGGTTGTCGGGGGCACGATTTGGATAACTGCCGCGCAGTATGCAGCTGCGGGCCGCGCATCGCCCAGGCGTTGGCGAGCGCGGCGAATCCGAACACGATGGCGAGCGTGACGATAATCCAGTGCCGCGCCGGCTCCGACGCCATCGAGGGCGCCGCGATCAGGAGCGCGCCGCCGCCGATCCAGGCCACGGTGCCGGCCTGCCAGACCAGCCGGATCAACTGGCGCAGCCGCGGCGGCTTCCGTCGTCGAGCGAATATGCTAAGGGATCGAAACCCGAGCCGGAGACCCATGCATGACTTCCCCGTCCGAACGCCCCGAAGGCACCGTCGATCCCAAATTGCTGGAAATCCTGGTCTGTCCGCTGACCAAGGGCGCGCTGGAGTTCGACGCGGCGAAGCAGGAGCTGATCTCGCGTTCGGCCAAACTGGCCTATCCGATCCGCGACGGCATCCCGATCATGCTGCCGGAAGAGGCGAGGAAGATCGATTGAGGAAGCCGGCGAATAGTGAATGGCGAATGACGAATAGAAGAAACTGCATTCGCTACTCTCCATTCGCCATTCGCCCCTACAACGCCTCGCCCTTCAGCAGCCGCGGCACGTCGCCGGACAGGCCCGCGGCCTGGCGGATGAACAGGCTCTTCAGCGGCGGGGCGCGGTCGACCAGGCCGAGGCCGATGTCGCGCACCGTGCGCAGCAGCGTCGACTCGTTGGAGAACAGCAGATTGAGCGAATTGGTGGCGAGCCCCATCGCCATGGTGTCGAACCGGCGCCAGCGCTGGTAGCGGTCGAGCACGTCGGCCTGGCCGAGGTCCATGCCGAGCCGCGCGGCGTCGACGATCACTTCGGCCAAAGCGGCGACATCCTTCAGGCCCATATTGAGCCCCTGTCCGGCGATCGGGTGAATCACATGCGCGGCGTCACCGACCAGCGCCAGCCGCTCGCCGATGAAGGAGCGCGCGACGAAATAGCCGAGCGGAAACGCGCGGGGCTTGTCGAGCGCCTTGATCTCGCCGAGGTGCAGGCCAAAACGCTGTTCGAGCTCGCCGTGAAATTCCTCGTCGCTCAAAGCCACGATGCGCGCGGCTTCGGCGCGCTTCTCGGTCCACACCAGCGACGAGCGGTTGCCGGTCAGCGGCAGGATCGCGAACGGTCCGGCGGGGAGAAAATGTTCTTCGGCGCGGCCCTGATGATCGCGCTCGTGGCCGACGGTGACGACGATGCCGGACTGGTCGTAATCCCAGCCATGGGTGGCGATGCCGGCGCGCTCGCGCAGCCTGGAGCGCGCGCCGTCGGCGGCGACCAGCAGGCTCGCCTCGATCACGCTGCCGTCGGTCAGCGTCACATCGACGCCGTCGCTGCGCGACTCGAAGCCCGTCACCGCGGTGGGCCTGAGATCGATGCTCTCGGCTTCGGCGCGCGCGACCAGCGCGTCGATCAAATGGCGGTTCTCGACCATATGCGCGAACGGTTCGCCGGGCTCGACATTGCCGGCAAAGGTCAAGAACACCGGCCTCGTGGCGTCTTCCAGCCTGGAATCGGTGACGACCATGTCCGTGATCGGCTGCGCGGAGGCGGCGACCTGATCCCACACCTCGAGCGCCGCGAACAGCCGGCGGCAGGCCGCGACGATCGCGGTAGCCCGCGGATCGCGGCTCGGCCGCAAACTGAGCGCCGGATCGGCGACAATCACCGGAATATCGGGGCCGAGACCCTGACGCAGCGCCAAGGCCAGCGCCAATCCGGCGAACGCGCCGCCGCCGATGACAATACTACGCTGTGCCGACATGCTACCTACTCACTGACGCCCTTGCCCACGGAGTATAGCTGGGCGAAACAGATACGCGAAACAAGGGGTCTTGGCCCTGCCATTCCGGGGCACGCGTCGTCGCGTGAACCCGGAATCTCGATATTCCGGGTTCGTTAGCTAACGCTCACGCCCCGGAATGACTCCCAAACCGAAAGCGCTGCCATGTCCAAAGGCGTCATCGACCTGATTTCCATTCTCGATCTGGAGCCGATCGAGGTGAACCTGTTCCGCGGCAACAGCCCGAAGACAAGCTGGCAGCGGGTGTTCGGCGGGCAGGTGATCGGGCAGGCGATGGTGGCGGCGTGCCGCACTGTCGAGGGCCGGCTGCCGCATTCGCTGCACTGCTATTTCATCCTGCCGGGCGACCCGCAGATTCCGATCATCTACGAGGTCGAACGGCTGCGCGACGGCAAGAGCTATTCGACCCGACGGGTCACCGCGATCCAGCACGGCAGCGCCATCTTCTCGATCATGGTGTCGTTTCATGTCGAGGAGGAAAGCGCGTTCGACCACCAGGACACGATGCCCGACGTGCCGCCGCCGGAAAAACTCACCGCCGAGGAGGTGGCGAAACAGCCGATGTTCCGCGAGATGCCGGACTTCATCCGGCGCTATTACGAATCCGACCGTCCGATCGAACTGCGCCCGGTCGAGCTCGGACGCTATTTCGGCCAGAAGATCGACGACGGCCGCATCAATGTCTGGATCCGCACCGCCTCGAAATTGCCTGACGATCCGGCGCTGCATATGTGCGCGCTGGCCTATGCCTCGGATTTCTCGCTGCTCGATGCCGCGATGGCGCGTTACGGCCGGACCCTGTTCGACAAGCGGATGATGCCGGCCAGCCTCGATCACGCGATGTGGTTTCACCGCCCGTTCCGCGCCGACGAATGGCTGCTCTACGCGCAGGATTCACCGAGCGCGCGCGGCGGCCGCGGCCTCACCCGCGGCATGATCTTCAAGCAGGACGGCACGCTGGTGGCCTCGGTGGCGCAGGAAGGTTCGCTGCGCCAGCGCAAGTGATCGGCAGGTTGCGTCAGGCGGCTCGTTCGACAAGCTCGAACTGGGAGATGAACCAGCGATTATACCAGCGCAGCACCCACGGAATCGGAATCAGGAAGCCGCAACCGATCCCGACCACGATCGTCCGCCAGAGGATTTCCAGCCCCGAACCGTTGAAGATCACTTCGCGGCGCGTGCCGCTGATGTTGCGGCAAATCCATCGCACCCAGGCCGCGGTGACCCAGGCCCAGCCGATGATGGTGATGAGCGAGACGTATGTCAGCAACTGCCAGCCGATGAAGGTGACCGCGCTGCCGTTGAAGGCGATCGGAAGCGGTTGACCGTTCGAGCTGAGATTGCCGGCGAGCCATCGCAGCAACATCCAAAACATATACGCCGAAACCGGCATGGCGAGCAGCTGCAGGGTGCTGTCGTAAATGCTTACATAGTTCAGCAGCCCGGTCGCGATGAAGACGTACCAGATGTCGCCGGGCTGGCCGTTGAAGGCAAAGTTGGGCCGGCCGGGCACCTGGATTCGGGAAGCCATCCAGCGGTAAAAAGCGGTACCGGTCCACGGCGAGGGAATCACCAGCAGGGACCCGATTACCAACAGCAGGACCCGCCCGAGGAAGCCAAACAGCGGCAGATCGATCGAAAGCGGCCCGTCGCTATACCCGCCCGTGCTCGGTACAGCACCGCCCGAACGCGACACCGCCGGCGGCCCCGAGGCATCAGGCGCGAGGCCCGGGATTTCGGCCGCCCGCTGCCAGTTGGCCATGCCCTCGGTCCAGACCAGCGTGTCCGCCGTGATGGTGCCTCGGGCGATCAGTTCGCGAAGCTGGATCTCGGGGTAGGGGCCCTGCTGCTGGCCCTCGGATGCATAAAACCAGGATCGAGCCGCCATATGATCTTCTCCCCCGGTTGGCTGCGCCGACGCGTCAAGGGCGCCAGCGCCACAAAACGCCATTGTGGCGGACGATCCGGGCCGCTGTACAGGGATGCCGGCGGCTGGCCGGAAATGTTTTCCTGCCCCCTTGCAACTTTTTTGTGCCATTTGCCCGGAAAGATGCCAGATTTGCCCCCGGCGCAAATCACCTGATGCCCAACTAGCGAAATTGAGAAGATAAGGCCTGACCATGAAACTCGTTGTCGCGATCATCAAACCGTTCAAGCTGGACGAAGTCCGCCAGGCGCTCACGGCCATCGGCGTCCACGGCATGACGGTGACCGAGGTCAAGGGCTACGGCCGCCAGAAGGGTCACACCGAAATCTATCGCGGCGCCGAATATGTCGTGAACTTCCTGCCCAAGCTGCGGATCGAGATCGCGGTCGCCTCCGACATCGCGGACAAGGCGGTCGAGGTGATCACGGCAAGCGCGCGCACCGGCCAGATCGGCGACGGCAAGATATTCGTGACGCCGATCGATCACGCGCTGCGCATTCGCACCGGCGAGACCGACAGCGACGCGCTCTGACGGGCTTTCACGGCATAAAGCAGCGGTGCTCCAAGACATCGCATCAAGACATCGCATCAAGACTTCTTATTTCGATAACAGGCTGGGGAAGCATCATGGGGGTTCTGCCAGGTCACGCGGCTCGCGCTGCGGCGACATTCACGATCGCATCATTGCTGGTGACGCCGGCCCTGTCCGCCGAACCCTCCGGCATCAACGCCGCCGACACCGCCTGGGTGACCACCGCCACCGCGCTGGTGCTGATGATGACCCTGCCGGGCCTGGCGCTGTTCTATTCCGGCATGGTGCGCAAGAAAAACGTGCTGGCGACGATGGCGCAAAGCCTCGCCGCCGTGGCGCTGATTTCAATTCTCTGGGTCGCCTTCGGTTACTCGCTGGCGTTCGTCGGTGACGGTCCCTGGCTCGGGACGCTGGATCGCTGGTTTCTCGCCGGCATGAAGATGGACGACGTCAACCCGTTGGCGAAGACGATTCCGGAAGCGCTGTTCATGCTCTACCAGATGACGTTTGCGATCATCACGGTGGCGCTGGTGGCAGGCGCGGTGGCCGACCGGATGCGATTCTCGGCCTACCTGCTGTTTTCCGCCGGCTGGTTCACGTTCGTCTATGTGCCGCTGGCGCACTGGGTATGGGGCGGCGGTTTCCTCGCCACCATGGGCGTGCTGGATTTTGCCGGTGGCCTCGTGGTTCATCTGTCCGCCGGAATCGGCGGCCTGGTGGCGGCCAAGGTGATCGGCAAGCGTCACGGCTACGGCACCGAAAATCTGGCGCCGTTCGATCTGTCGCTGGCGGTGATCGGCACCGGCATGCTGTGGGTCGGATGGTTCGGCTTCAATGGCGGTTCGGCGCTGTCGGCCAGCCCGCGCGCGGTGATGGCGATCACGGCGACCCACCTTGCCGCCTGCGCCGGCGCGCTGACCTGGGCGGCGGTGGAATGGTCGACCCGGCGCAAGCCGTCGGTGCTCGGCATGATCTCCGGCGCGATCGCGGGACTTGGCACCATCACGCCCGCCTCGGGGTTCGTCGAGCCCTGGCACGGCATCGTCATCGGCACGGCCGCGGGCCTGCTGTGCTTCTGGGCCTGCACCAGCCTGAAGCAGCGGCTGGGCTACGACGATTCCCTCGATGTCTTCGGGGTCCACGGCATCGGCGGGCTGACCGGCACGCTGCTCGCGGGCGTGTTCGCGACCGCCGCGATCGGCGGAACCTCCGGGCTGCTCGAAGGCAATGCACGGCAATTGCTGATTCAGTTCTACGGCGTGGCGGTCACCTTGCTGTGGACGGGCGGCATGACCTTCATCCTGCTCAAGCTGGTCGGCGCCTTCGTTCCGCTGCGGGTTTCGCAGCAGCAGGAGATGGAAGGCCTCGATATTTCGCAGCATGGCGAGGCGCTTCAATAGGCTTCTCTACCTAAGTACCCGAAAGCTGCCCGCGTCATGGGCACGATTATGTCCGCAGCCTGTCCTGCCTCATAACTGCTCAGGCATGGCTAGGTTTTAGGCGCGGCGGAATAGCGCAGGTAGGGCCGATTCCCGAAAAGCCCGAAAAGGCCCGCGTTCATAAACCGTTAGGGAATGCCGCCGGTCTGGCACGGCATTTGATTCTATTGGGTCTGGCTGTGCCCGCGTAGTGAACTTCTCCGCGTGGTGAACCTCAGTCGAGAACGCCCGGTCATGTCTGGTCCGGGCCCAAGCGGGGATAGGACCCATGAAAATTGTTATGGCGATCATCAAGCCATTCAAACTCGAAGAAGTCCGGGACGCCCTGACCGCCATCGGCGTTCACGGCCTGACGGTGACGGAAGTCAAGGGATACGGCCGGCAGAAAGGCCATACGGAAATCTATCGCGGTGCCGAATACGCCGTGAGCTTTCTGCCCAAGATCAAGATCGAGGTCGCGATCGCCTCGGACCAGGTCGACAAGACCATCGACGCGATCACGACGGCTGCAAAGACCGGACAGATCGGCGACGGCAAGATCTTCGTCATCAACCTCGACCATGCGGTCCGCATCCGCACCGGCGAGGCCGATGCCGCGGCCCTCTGATTTCGCGCTCAACCTTTTCCACTCAGGAGTAAAACAAATGACGTTCAAACGTCCCCATAGCGCGGGATTGGCGGCCCTCGCGGTCGGCCTGTTCGCCGCGACCGCCGCCTACGCGGAGCCGACCGTCAACAAGGGCGACAATGCCTGGTTGATGACATCGACGGTGCTGGTGCTGTTGATGACGATTCCGGGCCTTGCGCTGTTCTACGGAGGCCTCGTCCGTTCCAAGAACATGCTCTCGGTGCTGGCGCAGATCTTCTACACCGTCTGCATCGTCATCATCCTGTACGCGGTCTACGGCTACAGCCTCGCTTTCACGGGCGGTTCGGACTTCATCGGCGGCTTCTCGAAGGCCTTCCTGACGGGCGTCACGACGGAAACCAAGGCGGCGACGTTCAGTGTCGATGCCAACGTCTCCGAGCTGGTTTATTTCTGCTTCCAGATGACCTTCGCCGCGATCACGCCTGCTCTCATCGTCGGCGCCTTCGCCGAACGCATGAAGTTCGCGGCGGTCGCGCTGTTCGTCCCGCTCTGGGTGACGCTGATCTATTTCCCGATCGCCCACATGGTTTGGTACTGGCCCGGACCGGACCTGATCACGGATGCGGTCAAGGCACTTGCAGCGGCGGGTGATGCTGCGGCGAAGACGGCGGCGCAGGCCAAGCTCGACGAGATCAACGCCGACGCCGGTTACATCTTCAAGAAGGGCGCGCTCGACTTCGCGGGCGGCACCGTGGTGCATATCAACGCCGGCATCGCCGGCCTGGTCGGCGCCATCCTGATCGGCAAGCGCACCGGATACGGCAAGGAGCTGATGACTCCTCACTCGCTGACCATGACCATGATCGGCGCCTCGCTGCTCTGGGTCGGCTGGTTCGGCTTCAACGCCGGATCCAACCTCGAAGCCTCCGGCGGGGCTGCGCTCGCCATGACCAACACCTTCCTCGCAACTGCGGCGGCGGCGTTGGCGTGGATGTTCGCGGAATGGATCATCAAGGGCCATCCCTCGCTGCTCGGCGTATTGTCGGGCGCCATCGCAGGACTCGTCGCGGTCACGCCCGCGGCCGGCTTCGCCGGTCCGATGGGAGCGATCGTGCTCGGTCTGGTGGTCGGCGTCGTCTGCCTGTTCTTCTGCACCGTGATCAAGAACGCGCTCGGCTATGACGACTCGCTCGACGTGTTCGGCATCCACGGCGTCGGCGGCATCGTCGGCGCGCTCGCCACCGGTATCCTGGTGAATCCGGCACTCGGCGGCACCGGCGTCATGGACTACGTCGCCGGCAAGATCGCCGACTACGATCTGGTCGCCCAGATGACGTCGCAGCTCTGGGGCGTCGGCATCACCGTGCTGTGGTCGGGCATCGGTTCGGCGATCCTCTACAAGGTCGTCGATGTGATCGTCGGGCTGCGCGCCACCGTCGAGGTGGAACGCGAGGGTCTCGACATCACCGAGCACACCGAACGCGCCTACAACATGTGAGGTCTCCCGGGGCGCGACCTCGCGAGGTCGCGCCCAGAACTACGGTTTGGGCACATACCCGGCAATGCCCCGACCGTCGAGGGGCTCCAGCGCAAGCTGGGGCCCCTTTCTTTTTGCCGGGTATGACCGCTGCACGGAATAACCGGAACCGGCCGCCGGACGGCGCGTGTTGACGCGGGCGGAAATGATCTGTTTGTTTCCGGTCCAGTGACGC
This sequence comes from Bradyrhizobium sp., assembly GCF_030693485.1. Classification (GTDB taxonomy): domain Bacteria; phylum Pseudomonadota; class Alphaproteobacteria; order Rhizobiales; family Xanthobacteraceae; genus Bradyrhizobium. Next base: position 11,376 of record NZ_JAUYAN010000218.1, read on the forward strand.
AAGTGGACGAACCACCGCACAACGGGCCAGGGTTCGCCGTCGACCGCTTGCTGCCGCCAAACAAGAATGAACAAAGGGTAGAAACACCTATGGAAGCCCACGCCAGCAACGCGTCCGGTTCGGCCGGCAAATGGTCCCCTGCCCCTGACGCCAGCGAGATCGTGAAAAGCATCCATGCGATGCTGCATCCGCGCAACATCGTGCTGGTCGGCGCCACCGACAAGCCCGGTAATTATGCCGAGCGGATCTGGAACAACCTGATCAAGTACCAGTTCGCGGGCGGCCTCTATCCCGTCAATTCGAAACGCGAAACCATCTGGGGCGTTCCCTGCTACAAGGATTTCGCCAGCCTGCCGGACAAGCCCGACCATGTGCTGGTGCTGGTGCCGGCCCGCTTCGCGGTGCAGGTGATCCGCGACGCCGCGGCAGCCGGCGCCCGCTCCGCCACCATCGTCACTTCGGGCTTCGGCGAATTGCAGGATGACGAAAGCCAGCGGCTCGCCGACGAGCTGAAACAGGCCGTCAGGGAAACCGGCCTCGCCGTCACCGGCCCGAACTGCCTCGGCAATCTCAGCGCCGGCGAAAACCTGTTCACCAATATCGACGACCGCATCGTCACGATGGAAGCAGGTCCGGTCGCGATCGCCGGCCAATCCGGCGCGATCGTGATGGCGATCCGCCAGGCGCTGGAGGATCGCGGCGTCGGCGTCGGCTACATGGTCACGACCGGCAACGAGACCGGCCTCGAAACCCCCGACCTGATGAGCTATTTCGCCGCCGATCCATCCATCCGCGTGATCGTGGTCTATCTCGAGGGTGTGCGAAATACCAAAGTGTTTCGTGAGGCCTGCAAGGCCGCACGCGCCGCAGGCAAGCCGGTGATCGCGCTCAAGCTCGGGGCGTCGGAGGGCGGGCGCGCCGCCGCGATGGCGCATACCGGCGCGCTGGCCGGCTCGATCGAGACGTTCGATGCGATCTCGACCCGGGAAGGCGTGATTCGCGTCCGCGGCCTCGACGAGCTGATCGAAACCACCGAATGCTTCGTTCATGCCGACCCGCCGAAGAGCAACCGGCTCGCCGCGGTGTCGCTGTCCGGCGGCAAGCGCGGCCTCTTGATCGACGCGTTCTTTTCGGCCGGGCTGAACTTTGCGCCGCTCAGCCCCGACGCGACAGGTAAACTGGCAAAGATGCTCGGCCCCGGCAGCATCGTCGGCAATCCGCTCGATGCCGGGTTTGCCGCGGTGGTCGATCCCTCGGTCTACATGGCGTCGATCAAGGTCATGATCGACGATCCCGATACCGACATCGTCATCATCGACGCCGAACTGCCGAAAGCGCCGCACGAACTGCGCGAGCGCAATCTGCGCATCGTCAACGACATGGCCGGCGCCGCCTCAAAGCCCGTGGTCTACATCAGCACGATGTCGATCGGCTTTACCGAATTCACCAAGGGCCTGCGCAAATCGCTGCCCAACATCGCGGTGATGCAGGGTCTCGATCGCGCGGTCGGCGCGATCAAGTCGCTGATCGACTATGCCGGCCTGCGCAAGGTGGTGCCGGACATCGTATCGAGTTCGAGCGCTTCGGCGCGGGCAACGCTGGAGAAGACGCTGAAGAGCGCCAATGGCGCGGCGGCGCTCGACGAAGTCGCCTCGAAAAAACTTCTGAAGGCGTATGGCATCCCGGTGTCGAAAGAAGAGATCGCACAGACCGCGGCAGAAGCCGTCAAGATCGCCAAACGGATCGGCTTTCCCGTCGTTGCAAAAGTGGTCAGCGCGGACATCCTGCACAAATCCGACATCGGCGGCGTGGTGCTGAATATCAACAACGCCGCCGAGGTGAAGAAGGCGTTCACCGACATCACCAACCGGGTCAGAAAACTCAAGGGCAAGCCGAAGCTAGAGGGCATCCTGATCGCCCAGCAGGTCAAGGCCGACCTCGAACTGGTGGTCGGCGCTGCCCTCGACGCCGAAATGGGACCGGTGGTGCTGTTCGGCACCGGCGGCGTCGATATCGAGCTGATGAAGGACGTCGCACTGGCCGGCGCGCCGCTGGATGCGGCCGAGGCCCGGCAATTGATCAACCGGACCAAAGCCGGCGTCAAACTGAAAGGCTATCGCGGCAAGCCGGCGCTGCATGAGGCATCGGTGGTCAAGGCCATCGTCGGTCTCTCCAACCTGATGGCGGACGCCGGCAACCGCATCGCTTCGATCGACGTCAATCCGTTCCTGATCAACACCAGGGTCGGCGTCGCCGTCGACGGCCTGATCGTGCTCAACAATGCCGCGGCCAAGGAAGCGGCCAAGGAAGCGGCCACGGACGCCGCCAAACATTAGGGCATTGGAGGATCGATCCGCCGCCAGCGCGAAGCACCAGCGATCTGGCGCGCCGGCCCGGCGCGGCCCTCGCCGCGGGGCCTCACCAAAAAACGCGAAAACAACCCCATGCAATGCGGTTGCAACCCTAATTTAATACCACTCGCTCGAGGGAAAAGGCCATGAACGCAAAGCCGCCCCCGCTGCCGCTGTCCGGCATCACCGTCGTGTCGCTCGAACAGGCCATTGCGGCGCCGCTCGCCAGCCGGCATCTGGCCGACTGGGGTGCGCGCGTGATCAAGATCGAACGACCCGGCAAGGGCGATTTCTGCCGCGACTATGATTACGTCATGAACGGGATGTCGAGCCAGTTCGCCTGGACCAACCGT
>NZ_JAUYAN010000223.1 GCF_030693485.1 Bradyrhizobium sp.
CGGCACCACGCCGACCACTTCGACGGCTCAAAACACGGAGCGCACGTCGCCTCCGACAGCGCCCACAAGCATGCGTGACGTGACGCCGCGCTCCAATACGGAACCCGGCACCACGACCGGCGCAGCCCCGGCGCGCCCGACTCCGCCGGCTCCGGCTCCCGCGGTCAATCCGCCGGCCAGCCCCGCTCCCAGCAGGTAACGCGGGCAGCGACGATTTGAACAAGCGACGCGGCGGGCAAGCAATTGCCCGCCGCGTTTTTCTGTGCAGTCGAGTTGCTACCACGATTGTTGCTCGGAAAAGCTCGTCGTCCCCGGCCTGACCGGGGACCCAGTACGCCGCGGTTTCTCGGCTCCATCGCTGATGTCTCTGGATATTGGGTCGCCCGATCAAGTCGGGCGATGACGAGCGAGGAATGGCGGTTGAGTTGGGCGCGCTCGGGCCTTGCCTCAGTTGAACATCTTGTTCAATTCACCGCCGGGATAGCCATTACCAAGCTCGGTGAACGTGCCCTGCTCCGCCATCTCCTTGGCCGCCCGCATGAAGCCGCCCCACGCCGCGCGCGACAGTGAACCGCCGACGCTGATACGGCGGATGCCGAGATCGGCGGCCTCCGCCAGGCTGAGGCCGGATGCCCCGATCAAGAGATTGACCGGCTTCGGATGCACCGCCTTCACGACCGTTGCAATCTGATCCCGGGTCTTGATGCCGGGCGCATAAAGACAATCCGCGCCCGCTTCCGAATAGGCCTGCAGGCGGTCGATGACCATGGCAAGGTCGGGCTGCCCGACCAGAAAGCCTTCGCAGCGGCCGGTCAGCAACACGCCGCTGTTGTCGGCATCGATGGCGGCCCGTGCCGCCTTGATGCGCTCGATCGCGAGCGTACGGTCGTACAGCGGCTTTGCCGCATCGCCGGTCGAATCCTCGATCGACAGCCCGGCGACGCCGGTCTTCACCGCGCGCGAGACATTGGCGCCGACCTTGGCCGGTTCGTGCGCAAAACCGCCCTCGAAATCGGCATTGACCGGCAGATCGACGGCTTCGCACAACGCGGCGAGATGCGCGCAGACCTCTTCGAGGGTAACGCGGTTGTCGGCCTTGGCGATGGTCCAGGCAAAGCCCGCGCTGGTTGATGCCAGCGCCTTGAAGCCGAGATGCTGCAACGCCCTGGCGCTGCCGGCGTCGTGGGGATTGGGAATGATGAAACAACCTGATACGTGCAACTTCCTGAACGCGGCGCGCCTGTCAGTAGATGTCAGCATGATCACTCCCCAATTTGTTTGTTTCCGCCCGCAACATAGTAGCGCGAAGCCTGCTCTGCCAGAAGCTCACGCGATGACCTTGCGCAGGAAAGTGTGCTCCTCGGCGAGGATGAATTGTTCTTGCCACGGGTCCACGAACAGGAAGATGAATGCTGTGCCGGTCGGCTTGTTGCGTTTCGCATGGGGCGGCCCTTCGTCAGACGCACAATTGCTTTGAGCTTTACGAAGCAACAGCCACTGTCAAAGGCTGCGCGCCTGTTCGGGTCACGGCTTCGCACCTTTGCGACCAAGCTACTCAGCATTTGATTTCGGTTGAACAACGGTAAAAGGCAGATTATCTATCTGTAAGATCAGGGACCAATTTTTCTGGCTGAAGACGGCGCTTGAGGCTCTCGCGCCGTGCGTACACAATCATCAAGTGTATTGGGCTACATCAAATCAGTTCTTCCGGCCATGTCGGCCAGTTGAGTTTTTGGCAACGGGAGAAGGCGGCATGGATCAACTGGCGGCCCTGCGGTTGTTCATTCACATTGCGCGTTCCAAAAGTATTTCATCAGCCGGTCGGGCGCTGGGCCTATCCACGACAACTGCGTCCAGGCGTCTACAAGATCTCGAGGCAGCGCTAAGCGTGCGGCTGGTGGACCGGACCACGCGCCAACTTGCGCTCACGGAGGCCGGCGAGCGGCTGCTGGCGCGATCGGCGGATATGCTCGATGAGATTCAATCGGCCTTTGCCGAAGCCCGGGAGCAAAAGGACACCCCGAGCGGTACCTTGCGCATCATGGCCCGTCGTTCTTTCGGCTTGATGCATGTGGCGCCGGCCCTGCCGGCGTTTCGCAAGGACTATCCGCAAGTCGCGATCGATCTGGCACTGACGGAGGAGACGGAGCTTGCGCCAGGGCGCGGTATCGATCTTGTGATCCGGCTCGGCGCGCCTCAAGATAAATCGATCGTCACCCATCAGTTGACCTCGGCCGACCGTCAGCTTTGCGCAAGCCCGTCGTATCTGGCGCGTGTGGGTACGCCATCAGTGCCAAGCGATCTGGGCGGCCACGATTGTTTGACCTATCGCCGCGCGGCCGAGCCGGCGACCTGGACCTTCAGGAAAGGCCGCACGGAACAGTCGGTCGAGGTCTCCGGATCGTTGCAAGCCAACAGTGGCGAGGTGTTGCGTGGTGCTGCGGTCGCGGGGCTGGGGCTAGTGCTACTTCCGGACTGGATGGTAGCTCACGATCTCGCCGCCGGGCAACTGCGCCGCTGCATCGAAGGCTATGAGGCCTTCCCGCCGCTTTATCGTGCGCCGATATATGCCGTGCACCGAAGAGGCGAGGTTCCGGCAAAGATTTCTGTCTTCGTCGCTCACCTCAAGAACGCGATGGCGTTACCCTCTCCGCTATCCCGAAAATCGGGAAAATAATTCCTGTATTTCCCGACTAATCACAACTGCCGGTTTCCTCTAGACTCTCCGTCGAAACAAAAACCTCAGGAGGAGGCCTGTGTTGCTCGAAGTGGCAAAGCTACACCCTTTGTTCGGCGGTGAAGTGACCAATGTCGATCTGTCGAAGCCGATCGACCAGGCCGGCATAGATGCGATCCAGGCGGCCTTGGACCAGTATGCCGTGCTGATATTCCACGGCCCTAAGCTGACCGAAGAGGACCAGATTGCATTGGCCGAACGGTTTGGACCGCTCGAAGGCCAGAATGGCGTGCTGGCGACCAATGTCGCCGCCCGTGTCAGCCGCAAGCTCGTCGATATCTCCAACCTCGATGAAAAGGATGACGTGCTCGGCACTCAGGACCGTCGACGGATGTTCGCGCTTGGCAACCAGCTATGGCACACTGATTCGTCGTTCAAGAAAACGCCGGCCAAATATTCCCTGCTTCACGCCCACAAGGTCACCCCCGAAGGCGGTGAGACCCAGTTTGTCGACACGCGAGCGGCCTATGATGCATTGCCTGACAAGATCAAGGCACGCATCGATACGTTGCAGGCCGAGCACTCGATCTTCGTGTCACGCGGCAAACTGGGGTTTACGGAGTTCTCCGATGAGGAGCGTCGTGCGAACCCGCCCGTGCATCGCAGTCTCGTCCGCGTTCATCCGGGGTCCGGGCGCAAGGCCTTGTACCTCGCCTCCCACGCTTCGCATATCGTCGGTCAACCCGTTCCGGACGGACGGATGCTGATCCATGAACTAATGGAACACGCAACGCAGCCGCAGTTCGTCCACACACACAAATGGGCGCCGGGCGATCTGGTCATTTGGGACAACCGCTGTACGCTGCATCGCGGTCGCCCTTATGACGAAGTCAACCACCGCCGCGACATGCGCCGGGCCACGGTGTCGGATCTGGATCCGGCGGTCCAGGATCAGCGCGCCGCATAGGGTTTGGCGAGAAAGTTCGGCATGGCCGTCGCGACGTTTGACTACATCATCGTCGGCGCCGGGTCGGCGGGATGTGTGCTGGCCAATCGGCTAACTCAGAACCCGCGCATTTCCGTCCTGCTGGTGGAGGCCGGCGGCAGTGACCGGCATCCCTATATTGCTGCGCCTGCCGGGTTCCTGAAAACATTCGCTGATCCACGCTTCAATTGGTGCTTCACCACCGAGCCTGGGGCCGCCGTTGGCAATCGCGCCATCCATTTTCCCCGCGGCAAGGTACTGGGTGGGTCGAGCGCCATCAACGGCCACCTTTATGTGCGCGGACAGTCGCGTGACTACGATACCTGGGCGCAACTCGGCAATCGCGGCTGGTCCTATGAAGAGGTGTTGCCTTACTTCCGAAAGTCAGAGGATCGCTCGACAGGCGCGGATCGCTTCCATGGCAGCGACGGCCCACAGCATGTTTCGGATATCCACGAACGGCATCCGATCTGCGAGGCGTTCATCGCCGGTGCCGAAGAGATTGGCGTGCCGCGCAACGACGATTACAACGGCTCATCGCAAGAGGGCGTCGGATATTATCAGCGCACGATCAAGAACGGGCGCCGCGTCAGCGCCGCCCATGGTTTCCTGCGTCCGATCATGCGCCGCCCGAATCTTCGCGTGGTGACGAACGCCTTGACTCAGCGGCTTACGTTGGACGGGAGTCGCGTCACCGGGATCGAATATCGCCGCCGCGGCGAGTTGATAAGCGCACGTTCGGGTCGCGAAGTGATCCTGAGCGCAGGCGCGATTGGGTCGCCGCATCTGCTGCAGGTTTCCGGAATCGGCGCCCCCGACCTTCTGCGTGAGATCGGCGTCGAAGTCCGGCATGCGTTGCCCGGTGTCGGCGAGGGTCTGCAGGACCATTATGCGGTGCGGGTGGCCCACCGCGTCACGCAGCCAATTACACTGAATGAGCGCGCGCGGGGAACGCGCCTGTATTGGGAAATTGCTAAATGGCTCGCAACCGGGCGCGGGCTTATCGCGTTCAGTCCCGCCCATGTGGCGGCGTTCGTGCGCTCCCATGCCGGTCTTGAATTGCCCGACCTGCAATTCGTGTTTACGCCTGCCAGCTACAGCGTGGGTGTGGTAGGTCAACTGCAGCCGTTCCCGGGCATGACCAACGGCGTGTGGCAGATGCGACCTGAGAGCAAGGGATTCGTCCGCGCGCGTACCGCGGATTCGGGCGATGCCCCGGCTATCCAGCCAAATTATCTTTCAGCCGCCGCCGACCAGCGTGCAATCGTCGACGGGCTTCGGTGGTGTCGGCGGTTCTTGGCGACTGATGCGCTGCGTCCCTATCGAGGACCGGAGACCTTGCCAGGTACGCAAGTTGCGACCGACGAGGAATTGCTGGACTACGGCCGTCAGCACGGCGCGACGGTGTATCATGCCGTCAGCACTTGTCGAATGGGCCAGGATTCCTTGGCCGTTGTCTGCGCTGATCTGAAGGTGCACGGAATCGCCGGCCTTCGCGTCGTCGATGCCTCCGTCATGCCGACAATGCCGTCGGCCAATACCAACGCCGCTACCCTGATGATAGCTGAGAAGGCATCTGATCTGATAGCTGGCAAGTCACCGTAGTTGGTCTAGTGCGCCTCGTGAACGGCGCGGCTGTCCTTTGGGGCCTGCGCGCGGTCATCCATCCCGTAGTCGCGAATCACGCCCGCAATGCGCAGCCGGTAGTTCCCGAAAATTTCCGTGCGGCCCTTGCCCTGGGTCTTGCGGTGACCGGGTACATTGCGCCATGCGGCGACGGCCTCCTCATCGCGCCAGAACGACAGCGAAAGTATCTTGCCCTTCTCGGTCAAGCTCTCGAACCGCTCGACGGAAACAAAGCCGTCGATGGCTTGCAGGGCCGGCTTCAGTTCGGCCGCGAGATCGAAATACTTCTGCCTGTGTTCCGGCTTTGGCCAGACTTCAAAGATCACCGCTATCATGTCGCGCCTCCGTTACGCAGTTGAGATGACCTATAATTCCACCTTTCGCAAGAAGGTCCGTTCCTCGGCCAGAATAAACCTGTTTTCCTCGGCCAGGGAAAAATTGGCCACCCCCTCGGGATCGGCGCGCAGCCGCATGCGATAGCTTTCATAGGCGGCGAGGCTTTTGAACGAAATCAGCGCGAAGGCGATGTTGTTGGTGCCTTCATGCGGCATCCAGTACCCCTGCAGGTCGCCACCGCATTTCGGGATGATGGTCAACCAGTTTTTCGAATACTGCTCGAACATCGCGCGCTTGAACGGGTCGATCTGGTAGCGGATGAAAACGGTGATGGTCATCTCGTGAACCCCAGTGTTTCAGCAGCCGTCATTGCGGGCGCAGCGAAGCAATCCATTCTTCCTTTGCGCGGAGAAATGGATTGCTTCGTCGCGGAGCCTGTCATCGGGCGGCGCTTTGCGCCGACCCGTTGGCTCCTCGCAATGACGAATCGAGAGAGCGAGCAAACAACATACCCTCTTGACGACATCAATGCTTCGTCTAACATCGAACTATGAAAGCAGGTCCCGATATCGCCATGATCGCCGCGCTGGTCGGCGATCCCGCGCGCGCCAACATGCTGACGGCGCTGATGTCCGGCCGCGCGCTGACCGCCAGCGAGCTGGCGCATCAGGCCGGCATCACGCCGCAAACCGCGAGTTCGCATCTGTCAAAGCTCGAGACCGGCGGCCTGATCGAGCAGGAGAAGCAGGGCCGCCACCGCTACTACCGGCTCAGCGATCCCGATGTCGCCGGCGTGCTCGAGGGCCTCGCCGGCCTTGCCGCGCGCGCCGGCCACATGCGCCTGCGCACCGGCCCGAAGGATCCGGCGCTGCGCCGCGCGCGGATCTGCTACGACCATCTGGCCGGCGACCTTGGCGTGCAGATGCTGGACAGCCTGCGCAAGCAGCGCTTGCTGCGCCAGAGCAAGCAGGCGATCGAACTCACGGCCGAGGGCGAGCGCTTCCTGGCGAAGGCGTTGCAGATCGACGCCGGCGCGCTGGCGCATCCGCGCCGGCCGCTGTGCAAGGCCTGCCTCGACTGGAGCGAGCGGCGCCATCATCTCGCGGGCACGCTGGGCGCGGCGATCATGGCGCGGTTCACCGAATTGAACTGGGCGGCGCGCGACGCCGCCCCCGGCAGCCGGGTGGTCAATTTCACCCGCAGCGGCGAGAAGCGTTTTGCAGCGCTCTTTGGCAAAACTTCGGATTGAGCTGCGTGCGCTGACCCGCTTGCCGCGCGCATTCATTTTGCATTCAGGTCGCCACATTAAGGTCGCACAAATGGTTCGACGTATCGCAGTTCGGCAATCGTCGAGTCACCGGTATTCTTGCGCCGCGCGGTGCGGCCGGAGGTGAGGGAGAAAACATGAAATACCTGATCGCAGCAGCCCTGCTTGCCACCACGGTTGTGGGCTTCGCTCCCGTCGCCGATGCCGCCCAAGGATGCGGCCGCGGCTTCCACCGCGGCCCCTACGGCGGATGCCAGCCCAATCGCGGCGTGGTCGTGGTGAGGCCGGCGCCGGTCGTGGTGGTGCGGCCGCCGGTCGTGTACCGCAGGGCTCCCGTGGTGGTGATTCCTCGCGCCCGTGTCTGCCCCCGCGGCATGGTCTGGATCGCCGGACGCTGCCGTTACTGAGTCTGCGTCACGCGGATCACGGCAAAAACCCCGCTCGCGCGGGGTTTTTTGTTGGTGGGCCAGCCTGACACCCCAGCCTGTGGTCGGCCCGAAAACGGGAGGACGGAATCCCACCCTCCCGAACTGGATCCAATCGCGTCTTACCAATAGCGGCGGCGCCAGTAGCGACGGCGGCGGCGCCAGCGGCGGCGATAGCCCCAGAAACGCCGGCGGCGCCAACCGCGTCGACGCCAGCCCCAGCCGCGCCGGCCCCATCCCCTGCGACGACCGCGGCCCCAGCGCACCTCGTCGGGTGCAAGACGATCGACCTCTTCATCGGTCGTGACCGCCGGGCGCGCATCGTTTTTTCCGGGTTCCAGGTCCTTGGTGAGCGGTTGCGGCGCAAGCGGTGCGGCTTCGGCCTCAGCACCCGCGGCCAGCGCGACCGCGCCGGCGGCAAATCCAAAAGCGAGTTTCAGAAAGTGGCGGCGTTCCATGACATCTCCTCGTCGCGGCACTCTGGAGTGATGCGAGGAGAGTTTGATCGCGGCGAGATGAATGTCGGCTGAACCGCTCCGCTTGTCGTTCCTGCGAACGCAGGAACCCATAACCCCAGGCATTCGGGGTTACACGAGGTCGTCGAACAGCTTCCTTGAATCGATAGATCACGCGGTATGGGTCCCCTGCGTTCGCAGGGACGACGAGGAACATAGCAACCACCTCCTGTCACAATGCTATGATATCGGCACGCGCGTCATCAGAGAGAACCGCCCATGCCGACCCGCCACCGCCCCGCCCTGCTGTCCGCGCTGTTGTGCGTCGCCCTCATCGTCCCCGCCGTCGCGCAGAACCTGCCGCGCGAGGCCCAGATCGGGCCCCGGCCGTTCTATCTCGTCGACAAGATGAAGGAAGGGCCGCTGAAGCAGAAACTGAGCCAGTGCACCGGGCCGTTTCACAAGACCGATTTTTCCATCGGCCATCGCGGTGCGGCGCTGCAATTCCCCGAGCACACCAGGGAATCCTACCAGGCGGCAGCCCGGATGGGCGCCGGCATCATCGAATGCGATGTGACGTTTACAAAAGACCGGCAACTGGTCTGCCGGCATTCGCAATGCGACCTGCACACCACGACCAATATCCTGTCGTTGCCCGCGCTGGCCGCGAAATGCACCATGCCGTTCATTGCGGCCGATCCCGCCACCGGCCGCAAGGCGTCCGCAAAGTGCTGCACCAGCGACATTACGCTGGCCGAATTCAGGACGCTGTCGGCCAAGATGGACGGCTTCAATGCGAACGCCACCAATGTGGCCGAATATCAGAACGGCACGCCGCGCTGGCGCACCGATCTCTACAGCCATTCCGGGACGCTGATGACCCATGACGAGAGCATCGCGCTGATCAGGAGTTTTGGCGCCAAATTCACCCCGGAACTGAAAGCGCCCGAAGTCGCGATGCCGTTCGACGGCGACTACACCCAGGAGAAATACGCCTCGCAGATGCTGCGGGCCTACAAGGACGCGGGCATTCCCCCCGGCGACGTGTTCGCCCAGAGTTTCAGCCTCGCCGACATCCTGTATTGGGGCAAGACCGAGCCTGACTTCGCGGCGCAGGCGGTGTATCTCGACGGCCGCTACGAGACCTCGGGCTTGCACCCCGCCAGGCCCGAAACCTGGAAGCCGTCGATGACGGAGTTGAAGGCGCAGGGCGTCAAAATCCTGGCGCCGCCGAACTACATGATGCTGGCGCTGAACGACAAAAGCGAGATCGTGCCGTCGGAATATGCCAAGGCGGCGAAGGCCGCCGGGCTCGATTTGATCGGATGGTCGCTGGAGCGCGACGGCCCACTCGACCGCGGCGGCGGCTTCTATCACAAATCGATCAAGGCCGCTGTGGACCGCGACGGCGACACGCTCACGGTGCTCGACGTGCTGGCGCAACAGGTCGGCATCCGCGGCATGTTCTCGGACTGGCCGGCGACCACGACGTTTTATGCCA
>NZ_JAUYAN010000237.1 GCF_030693485.1 Bradyrhizobium sp.
TTAGAGCGGGCGTTTCACGAGCATGCTTCCACCCTGCCCGGCGCGAAGCGGCGCCTGATCTGCGTTGGCAGACTATGCGAACAGAAAGGTCAGCTGCTGCTGATTGAAGCGGCACGCCAATTATCCGAGCGCGGAACAGAGTTTGAACTCGTGCTGGCCGGAGACGGCGAAATGCGTGGCGACCTCGAGGCCCTTATCGCGCGCTACGGACTGGCAAAGCAGGTACGGATCACCGGCTGGATTGGTAGCGATCAGGTGCGCGACGAAATATTGGCGGCACGTGCGCTGGTGTTGCCGAGTTTTGCCGAAGGTTTGCCCGTCGTGATTATGGAAGCGATGGCCTTGAGAAGGCCCGTGATCACTACGTTCGTGGCCGGCATCCCCGAATTGGTTGAGCCGGGCGAACATGGCTGGCTGGTGGCGGCGGGCGATACCGAGGCACTGGCCTCCGCTTTGCTAGCCTGCCTCGACGCACCCCTGGAGACCATCAGCAGGATGGGAGAAGCCGCACGCGCAAAGGTTCTTCAACACCATGATGTAGACAGAGAAGCCGCCAAATTAATCGATCTGTTTCGCGGTCCTTGAGAATGTCTTGACGGCAAGCTGAGCTCCGCACAATTAACAATGTCCGGAGAAAAGGCGTCGCGTGAAAGGCGCAGGTTTGCTTGGCTTTACGCGATCATGTTAGCCGTAGCTTGCTTGACTGTTTTTAGTGTTGGCAACGGCTCAAGCCAGACTGCCGCCGGCGGGGTGTTGGAGAGAAAATGACGGTTCAGGATTCGAAACGGCGCGTCGCGCTGATCACCGGCATCACCGGTCAGGACGGTGCTTATCTGGCCGAATACCTGCTCGGCCTCGGCTACACCGTGCACGGCATCAAGCGACGATCGTCCTCGTTCAACACCGCCCGCATCGACCACCTTTACCAGGACCCGCACACCGGCAACGTGCCGTTCCTGCTGCACTACGGCGACATGACGGATTCGACCAATCTGATCCGGCTGATGCAGCAGATCCGGCCGACCGAGATCTACAATCTGGCGGCCCAAAGTCATGTCGGCGTCAGCTTCGAAAGTCCGGAATACACCGCCAATGCCGACGGGATCGGCGTGCTGCGCTTGCTTGAGGCCATCCGGATTCTCGGCATGGAAAAGGAGACGCGGTTCTATCAGGCCTCCACCTCGGAACTTTTCGGTCTGGTCCAGCAGGTTCCGCAGAAGGAAACCACGCCATTCTATCCGCGCTCGCCCTATGGCGTCGCCAAGCTTTACGGCTACTGGATCACGGTGAACTACCGCGAGGCCTACGGCATGTATGCCGCCAACGGCATCCTGTTCAATCATGAAAGCCCGCTCCGCGGAGAAACTTTCGTGACCCGCAAGATCACGCGCAGCGTCGCCCGCATCGAGACCGGCCTCGAAGACATGCTGTATCTCGGCAATCTCGAAGCGAAACGCGACTGGGGTCATGCCAAGGATTATGTCGAGGGCATGCACCGGATATTGCAGGCGGATCAGCCCGACGATTTCGTGCTGGCGACCGGCGAGGCCCGCTCGGTGCGCGAATTCGTCGAACTGGCGTTTGCGGAAGTCGGTCGTGGCATCGAATGGCGCGGCAAGGGCGTCGATGAAACCGGCGTTGACAGCAAGTCCGGCAAGACCGTGGTTAGCATCGATCCAAGCTATTTCCGTCCCACCGAAGTCGATCTCCTGATCGGCGACGCCAGCAAGGCGCGAGACAAACTCGGCTGGAAGCCGAAGATCACGTTCGCGCAGCTGGTCAGCGAAATGGTGGCGGGCGATCTCGCAATTGCGCGGCGGGAGGTCGCCAATGGCAAGAATCCCGTTTGAGCTGAAGGGCAAGACGGTCTTCGTTGCCGGCCATGGCGGTATGGTCGGCCGCGCGCTGGTGCGCCGGCTCGGCCGGGAAGATGTCGAACTGCTCACGGTCAAGCGCGACGAGGTTGATTTGCGCGATCAGGCCGCGGTAGCCGGCTGGTTCGCGAAGGCGCGCCCGCAAGCGGTGTTTCTGGCGGCGGCGAAGGTCGGCGGCATCGTTGCCAACGATACGCTGCGCGCCGAATTCCTCTACGAAAACCTCATGATCGCGGCCAATGTGATCCATGCCGCGCACCTCAACGGTGTCGAGAAGCTGATGTTTCTCGGCTCTTCCTGCATCTACCCCAAGCTGGCGCCGCAGCCGCTGCGCGAGGATTCGATGCTGACGGGGCCGCTGGAGCCGACCAACGAACCCTATGCCATCGCCAAGATCGCCGGCATCAAGATGGTCGAGGCCTATCGCAGCCAGTATGGCTGCGACTTCATCAATGTGATGCCGACCAATCTGTACGGGCGCGGCGACAATTTTCATCCGGAGTACAGCCACGTCGTCGCCGCACTGATCCGCCGGTTTCACGAAGCCAGGGTTTCCGGCGCGAACAATGTGGTGGTCTGGGGCACCGGCACGCCGCGGCGGGAATTTCTCTATGTCGACGATATGGCCGACGCCTGCGTGCATCTGATGAAGAGCTATTCCGGCGACAAACTGGTCAATATCGGCACCGGCGTCGACGTCACCATCGCCGAGTTCGCGCGCATGGTCGCCGCCGCGGTCGGATATGACGGCGGGATCAGCTTCGACGCCTCGAAGCCCGACGGCACGCCGCGCAAACTGCTCGACGTCAGCCGCCTCGCCAAACTGGGCTGGCGCGCCAGCACCTCGCTCGAGGATGGCATCAAGCTGGCCTATCAGGCGTATATCAGCGAACAGAAGTAATTCCCGCCCGGGCGGATTCGATTTATCCCGCTTGTAAGATGCGCCCGGCCAAAGGTACGCTTCGCGTCCAAGAAAACCGATTCAATTGCAGCTCACAAGGCAAGCTTCGTCGCGACGAGTTGTTTGGGAAACCTGACGTTGAGCTTTTCCCATAATTCGTCCCGCATGAAGACATCAATTTTGTCCGGAAAATATTGAACAGTAGGACGATCCAGATCGGCCTCGCGCCAGATTGGCGGCGTTTCTGCTGTCAGCGGCCTGAACTTAACCGATGGGTCTGTCATCCGGCGACCTTGAAGGGAACGACTTTCACGACCATCGGGCGCACGCACGATACGTGGACCGGTTGGACTCCGATCCCAGTCGATGAGTTGGGCGCGCGGGAGCACGTCGACAAAGAAGTAGCCTTTGTCCGTCAGCATGTGCGGCGGCGCCTTTAGATTCAGCGGCAAAAATGCCACGCAGCCTGGCACGAGTTCCTCCAGCGCCGCCCGGAAGCGGTCCGAGACGAAGAGAAACCCGCTGCCAGGCTCACAGATATCAGGAAGTGCGAACCGCGCTTTGAGCTCCGTCTCGGCCGGCAAATCGCTCTGTTGCAGGGGAATGCCCTGGACTCGTTTGTCGATCAGCGCATGTGGGACACTGGGATACAGGACCCATTTGTATTCCTTCGGTTCCAGAAGATAGACCATCGTGAAGCTTTCCGCTTGGTCGCCGCAATCGTCACTCGGGCCGAGGCGATCTCGCCGCAAGCGGCTAATTCAACCCAAACCTATCGTCAAATTCTGCGATTGCAGCTGCCGCAGTTTCTCGTTTCGCTATCGCATTCGTTCGTCCCAGCGGCCCGCCGAACGCAACCGTGATGTTGTCGGGATCAGATTGGAGGCGAGCATCCGTCACCCAAGACAATTCGCCGACCTTTATCTTTACGATCGTATGCAGATCACATGCGCGCTTGATTGATTGAAATATCTCCCTTGCCTCATCAACCGAGAGATTCATAGATTGCATGACTTCAGATCCGCCGGATCCCACGGACATCAACGTAACCTCAGGTTTGAGCGTTGCCTTCCCCGTGGGAACGCACAGGTATACGCTGCGGGTTAGCGCGATCCTTTCGAACGCCCCCATCTCGGAAATGGCTTGCGATAGAGCCTTTGGCAGGAAGCCGCGCAGGAGCCGAAAAAATAGTCCGACCTTTTGAAGAAAGCTCATAGCCGCAGGGCCTCGGGGGTACACAAGTTGACGCCACCGATCTGCATGCACCACCATCGATCCCCGCGCGGCCCTGCCATTCTTCAGGCCGCATCATCACTACACTGGCTTGGAGGGCACGGGGAGGGTCTTCCGCCTGTCCCGATCACGATCGCAGGAGGCCCGCCGGGCCGTAGTCCCGTAGCTCGCCAGGATGGGTAGAGCCCTTGCGAAACCCATCACAGGTCGCGATCGCTGCTTGTCAGGCATGCCTGGTCAAAGGTACGCTTTGCCCAAGAAGACCGTGATAGCGCGGCGGCATCGTTCCATAGGGGATTGCCGGGCCGCAGCGAAGGTTCCGTTCGGGGAGGCATCATGAAATTTCCGCGTCGCCAATTTTTGCAGCTGGCCGCAGGGGCGGCCCTGCTGCCGGCCGTTTCCAGCGCCGCAAGCGCCCAGAGCTATCCGGCGCGTCCGATTCGCCTGATCATCGGCTATACCCCCGGCGGCTCGGCGGATATGACCGCGCGGTTGATGGGACAATGGCTTTCGGAACGGCTCGGTCAGTCAATCGTGATCGAGAACCGGCCCGGCGGCGGCACCAATATCGCCACCGAGGCGGCCCTGCGGGCCGCGCCTGACGGTTACACGCTGCTTCTCGTCGCGCCGGCCAACGCCATCAACGCCACGCTCTACAGCAAACTCAATTTCAATTTCCTGCAGGAGTTCGAGCCGATCGCGGGGATCATCCGTTTTCCGAACGTGGTGGTGGTGAACCCCGAGGTTCCCGTCAAGACGATCCCCGAACTGATCGCCTACGCCAAGGCCAACCCCGGCAAGCTCAACATGGCGTCCTCCGGCAACGGGTCCACGATCCATATGTCGGGCGAGTTGTTCAAGATGCTCACGGGCATCGACATGCTCCATGTGCCCTACCGCGGCGGCGCGCCGGCGCTCACCGATCTGCTTTCCGGGCAGGTCCAGGTGATGTTCGACAACATTCCGACCTGCGCCGAGCACGTCAAATCGGGCAAGCTGCGCGGCCTCGCGGTCACCAGCACCACGCGGTCGGCGGTGCTGCCGGACCTGCCGACGGTGGCCGATTTTCTGCCGGGCTACGAAGCCAGCGCCTGGTACGGCCTCTCCGCACCGAAGGGCACGCCGCCGGAAATCGTTGCGACGCTGAACAAGGCCGTCAACGCGATCCTGGCCGATCCCGCGGCCAAGGCGAGGTTCGCCGAACTCGGCGCCATCCTGCTGCCGGGCTCGGCTGCCGATTTCGGCAAGCTGGTGGCGGACGAGACCGACAAATGGGGCAAGGTGGTGAAGTTCGCCGGCGCCAAGGTGGATTAAAAATGGTATCAGGGTAGGGTTGAGTATTCATTGCATGGGGTTGTTTTCGATATTTTTGTTTTCGAGGTCTAACGGGCGGCGTTGCGCGGCGCGGTCTTGCCCAGCGATGTCGCCATCGCCGATATCAACGGCTTCATGAAGAAGGCGTCGTTGGCCGGTGCGATGTCGGTGCGCAAGCCCTGCGACGTGAGTTCGTCCGACACGACAGGCCCGACCGAGGCGATCGGCGTGCGCGCCAGCCCCTCGCGCAATCGCGCCTCACAGCCATGTGCGCGCGCGACGTCGAACAGGCGGCGCGCCTGGCCCGAACTGGTCAGCGCAATCGCGTCGATCCGGCCCTGCGCCATTTCGTCGATCGCGGTGATGATGTTGGCCTCCGCCGCCTGCGCATCGTAGACGTAGGGCGCGACGGCATCGACGTCGGCGCCCTGCGCCGTGATCGCGCCGATCAGCGTGCTGTGATCCTTGTCCGGATAGAGCTGCAGGCCGACGCGATGGCCCGCAAGATCGACGCGCGACAGCATCTCGGCGATACCCTCCGAGGTCGGCTTCTCCGTCGTCACCTGCGGCTCCAGCCCGATCTCGCGCAGCGCCTTGCCGGGTTTGGGGCCGCGCGCAAACTTGCGCGCCTTGCCGAGCGCGGCGACAAAACTCTGGTCGACGCCGGTCCGTCGCGCCACCTTCATCAGCCGCCGCAGACCCTCACCGGTCATCAGCACCAGGTCGTCACAGGGTTTTGCGATGAAACGGCCGATCCAGGCCTCGACCGGCGCGGCATCCGGTGCGTCGTGGATGGTGAACATCGGACATTGCAGCACCTCCGCGCCCCGCTCGGTGAGCAGACGGGAGAACTGCGCCTCTTCGCGGGTTTCCAGGATGAGAATGCGATAGCCGTTCAGTCTGTCAGCCATGATCCTGCTCTGCCACGGGTCGCCTGTTGTTTGTTCATCATCGCGCTGGGCAGGGATTGGCGCAAGGGTCCACGGATAGCGCGCAGACCCCGGTTACGGACAACTCGACCGAAACGCCCCTGTGCGCAACCGTGAACTTCCTGAACTTCTGGTGATGTTCTTGGGTATGATCCTAGCCCTGCCCGTGGTTAGCTCGTGAGCTCTCGGCGGTAGCTCGCTCCGGTGAACGTTTCCAAGGTGGCAAGAGCAGCGGCCAGATTAACGTTGGCAGAGTCGCCGCCGACACCAGCATGTTGTTGAACAGGCAGAACAAGACCAGCGTATTCAACAGCGCTAACGCTGGCACGCGATAGGGGGAGGACCTGATCAAGATAAGGTAAGTCACAATAAAAGAGCATAGCGCCACGAACATGATTGCCGGCCCAAGCCACCCGAAAAATCCGTAAGACCGGCCGAAGATCGTGGAGATGTTCAGTCCGGGAGAAACCTGTGGCTGCTCCCAGCCATAGAGTTGGTCGCGCGAAACGAGGTTGCCCATGTTGCTCGAGATGCCGTCATTTAGCAGTGGCAACACTCTCTTCGAGATCGTGTCGGGAAGAAATTCGGAGGCGACAAATTCAGCAACCGTTCCCTTGTTGCCGTCCATCAGATCAACAGTTAGTTGAAGATTGGCAATGGAGACGGTCGAATAGAGATAAGACCAGAAGAAATTGCGCGGAATTACCGATTCCTTGAACGCCTTTGTCGGCTCGCCAATTAGAATTTCCTGTTGCGGCGAACGGATGTCGCCAATGACGCCGTTTCCGTAAAAAATAAGAATCGCCAGGGCACCTGCCACGGCGGCGTGCCAGACGCGTAGGCTGCGATTGCAGATCACGAAGATAAACGCCCAGGATGCAAGGCACATCAGCGCCGAGCCCCGATAGATCAGGAGCCCAAAGAACAAGACCGGCAACCCGGCTTCGATCAAGTATCGCAAATTCCGCGAATAGATAAAATCGGCAAAACGGATCGTCGAAAACACGATCCAGAACGTGAAGGCATGAAGATGAACGGCGTTCGCTTCCTGCGTGTAAAATTCCTTGCCGCCGAGAACAAGCAGGATCGGCACTCCGCCAGCAAGAAGGATTTCTGCCACGAACGTAACGATTACAAACCAAGTGGCATAATGTGGCAGCAGGCCCGCAACATAGCCACGCCCGTTCTGTATCGCTGGAGAGGTGAAGCGCGCAAGCAGGCCGGCCGACAGAAATGTTGTCGCAAAAAAGAGCAGCACATCATACGAAAGCGGCAGATAGAGTTCGGACCAACCGAGCTGGTAGATGAGCAGGACCATCCCAAAAGAAAGAATGAAGACGACAAACGGATTTGCGAGCATCACACGGTTCCCGCGCGATAGAAGCGAAACAAGATCAACAAGGCAAACGACACGGGAATGCTGATCAGGCCGGAAAGCAAGGCAAATCCGCGCTTGTTCGGCCAAGCCGGTTCCTGCGGTTCGTGTGGCTGAGTAGCGATAACCGGATCAAGCGAGAGGGCTTTGATCGACCGCAAGAGAATGTGTGTCGCGGTGCCAGGGTCGCGATGGTACGCATCAATTCTGTAGAGACGCACCGCTGCCTTGGCCGTATGCGGTTCTTGATCCTTGAAGAAGAGATGCGTATTCATATAGCGCGCCTTTGCTTCGGGCGTCGCGCCTGTCTCGGGGTATTGAGCAAGTATGGTTTCGGCAATCGCGGGCGATTTCAGCAGCGCGCTGTAGTCGCGCGCCATCTGTGGGTTGATCCGCAAGAACGTCTGGCTGGCGTACTGCACCGGAACGAAGGCCGCGATCAAGTATCCGATTGCAGCCGCAACGACAGGAACGATGATGAGCAGCTTCCAATGTTCGTAGAGTATGCCAACGAGCTCCTGGTCGAAAATCCCATCAGATCGGGCGGTGTCCAATGCAATCTCCTATTGGCTGACCCTGAGGCGTGCCGCTGCGAAGCATGTCCGATCCAGCGTGGCCTTTGAAGTTCGTCTCAATGTTACATGATATATGCAGACGCAGTACACGTTTTTGGCGCGCGTGCTGTTGGCGACGACAACGGTCCCAGTGATCGGGCGCGGCTTTGGCGCTGAAAGGAGGGTGCTCTGCCGTCGCGGGCAGTAATCGCGACGGACCCAGAAGATGCGCGATACCATCAGCGGCCCCGGCTCAATTGGTCCGGGATTTCCATGGCCGGTTGACTTCCGGCAGATCTCAGTGTGTTTGCTATCCAGTGTAGATGAATTTTGACCGATCCAATCCATGTCCGATCATCAATTCGTATTGACCTTATCCTGCCCGGATCGCCCCGGCATCGTTTCGGCGGTATCGACGTTCCTTGCCCATAACGGGCAGAACATTCTCGATGCCCAGCAGTTCAACGACGTCGAGACCGGTCATTTCTTCATGCGGGTGGTGTTCAACGCCGCCGATCTCGCGGTCAACCTTTCGTCGCTGCAAACCGGCTTCGGCGCGATCGCCGAACGCTTCGGCATGGACTGGCTGATGCGCGACCGCGCCAGCCGCCGCCGGGTCATGCTGCTGGTCTCGAAATCCGACCACTGCCTCGCCGATATACTGTATCGCTGGCGCACCGGCGAACTCGAGATGATCCCGACTGCGATCGTTTCCAACCATCCGCGCGACACCTACAGCAATCTCGATTTCGGCGGGATTCCGTTTCACTATCTGCCGGTCACGAAAGAGACCAAGCGCGAACAGGAGATCGCGGTCTGGAATCTGGTCGGCGAAACCAGAACCGATCTCGTGGTGCTGGCGCGCTACATGCAGATACTGTCGGACGAGATGTCGGCGAAGCTGTCGGGGCGCTGCATCAACATCCATCATTCGTTTCTGCCGGGGTTCAAGG